>JAYTRB010000221.1:0-4724 GCA_043746425.1 Planctomycetia bacterium | reverse complement strand
TCTGTGTCGGCTTGGCGCCGCGCAGCCGTTGAATTGCCCGGGATTTGTTTGTCACGAGGAATGTTGATTATGAAGACGCACCTGCAAAGCGTGCTGTGGGGGCTGTTGATCGGTTTGATGGTCTTCGGATTTGCGTGGGCCAGGGCTCCGCAGGTTATGGCGGCGGACGACGAAGAAGCCGATACCACGACCGACGATGGGGGCGACGATACGGCGAAGAAGCCCGCGAAAGGTGAAGTCGAGCCAGAGGGAAAAGGCGACACGAATTTTCTGTGGTGGATCATCAAGACCTCGGGGCTCATCGGAGCGGTCCTGTTGTGCCTGTCGATCTACTTTGTGGCAACGACAGTCCGCATGTTTATGGAACTGCGGCCCGAGGTGTTTACGCCGCTGGAAGTGCTCGATGAGGGAGAGAAGCTCTTGCAGTCCCGCGATTTCACCGGTCTTTACAAACGGTTCAAAGGAGATTCATCTTTCTTCTGCACGGTCGTCAGTGCGGGAATTGCTGAACTTCCTAATGGGTTACCCGAGGCGCGCGACGCGATGGAGCGGGTTGGCGAAGTGAATACGATCTCGCTCGAGAAAAAGATCAGCATGCTGGCCGTGCTGGGAACGCTGGGACCCATGATCGGTCTGCTCGGGACGCTGAAAGGAATGATCGGCGCCTTCTCGGTCATTGCCATTTCGGGAACGCAATTGAAAGCCGCCGAAGTCGCCGGCAATATCTCTGAGGCGCTGGTGCTGACGTTTGAAGGAGTGGCACTCTCGGTTCCGGCGATTTATTTCTTCGCCTTGTTCCGCAATAGAATCTCGGCCTTCAGTGCGGCGGCGATGCTCGATGCCGACGCCTTCGTAAGAAGGCTGTATGCGGCCATGAAGAGTAAGCCGACGACACAGGTGGCGCCAGCCGCAGCGCCGCCGTTGGCGCGCTCGTGAGCTGGCCCCGGAATTGACGCGTCTCTCGCAGCCGTTACCTCGGAAGGAAAGCCCATGAGCGCCGCTTTGCACTCGGCAGACCAGGCCGAACCCAATCTTACCCCGATTCTCGACATGGTGTTCCAGCTGATCACCTTCTTCATGCTGGTCATCAACTTTCAATCTGCGTCCTTGGATCTGTCGCTGAAACTGCCAGTCGTCGGCTCAGCGCGCCCGGCCGAGACGAAAAGCGACGACCTCCTGGTTCTGAACATCAATATCAAAGGGGAGGTGGTCGTGTACGGTAAACCGCTCGATACGGAATCGTATCTCAAGAGGGAAGCCGAATTCGCCCGGAAGCGCATCGAGCTCGACGGAAAGAAGATCAAAATCGGAGATGAGCTGCCTACGCTGATTGTGGTTCGGGCCGATCAGAAAACGCCATTCGACCTTCTCAACAAGGTGTTGACCGACTGCCAGAAAAATGGATTCAGAACGTTCGCCCTGCGAGCCATGACGGCCGCCCAGGAGACCCGCTCATGAGACGAAAAAGGAGGAAGCGTCCGCAAGAGGACGTGGTTCTGAATCTGGCCGCCATGCTCGATATGGCCTTTCAGCTTCTGGCGTTCTTCATATTGACGTTCAAGCCCAATCCGGTTGAAGGGCAGATCAACCTCAACCTGCCGCCTCCGGCGCCCATTGCGCCCGAAGGGCAACCGAAAGATAACGACACCGACGACGGGAGCGGTCAGGCCGCCGCCAAGACATTGACGATTACGATCGTCGCCTCTGGAAACGGACAGGTGGCCTCGATGTCGGTTGGGCTGGCGAAACTGTTCGACGGGCCGTTTGGAAAAGAGCGGGCCCGGCAACTCGACCGGCGGCTGAAGGAAGTGTTTGCGATTGAGCAGGCCTTCGATCAGGTGCTGCTGCGCGTCGGCAAAAGCCTGGACTACGGCGAGTTGATGAAAATCATCGACATTTGCACGAAGCAGAAAATGTCTGACGGTAAGGCAGTCAACAAAATCAGCTTCATCGAGCTCCAGGAGAAGTGAGCGCCATGCCGCTTGACCCGCGAAGCCGCCATGCGTCGTATTTTCCTGGTGGATATGCGATTCGTCTGGTCGCCATGACAGGGGCGCTGGTTCTCATTGGAGCCACGATCTATAGCCTGCGGAACAGAGCGCTGGCCGCGAATGCGCTCGCTGGGGCCGACCAGGCGGCCCAGAAGGCGACCGAAAAGGAGAAGCAGAAATGGAAGGAAACGATCGTTCCCGGGCCGGCCGACGAAGATCCGCTTGAGAGGGACGAGGCGAAAAGGCTGTTCGAGGGGGTTGTCGACAGGCAGAAGAATCAGGAATCCGACACGTTTGCCTTCTGGCTGTTGATGAAATGGTCGCGCAGATTGTCGTTCGCTGAGCTCGAACAGCGCGCCAGACCCGAGAGCGAAGTTCCGTTTTACAAACTCTTCAAGTCGCCAGAAGAATATCGCGGGAAACTGATTCGGCTTCGATTGCATGTGAAGCGGGTCCGCGAACATGAGCATGCCAAGAATTCCGCGGGCGTCAAAAAAGAGTACGAGCTCTGGGGCGTGACCGACGATTCGATCGCAAATCTGTATGCCATCCACTGCAGTGAACTTCCCCCCGGCGTTTCTGTTGGAGAAAGTGCGGAATCCGAAGTTGTTTTCGTCGGATACTTTTTGAAGCTGATGGCGTATCAGGGTGGTGACGGTAATGACCGCGGCGCCCCCGAGCTCATTGGCCGCGTGAAGACGGTTAGCGCGGGAAAATCGATCGCGGCCATGCAAAGCGACGGGCTCATGAGCATGGTCGTCATCGGGGCGGCAATCATCGTTGCCGCACTCTTCGTCGTGTCGATTCTGAGACTCACGCGCGCGGGGCGAAGTCCTTCCCTGGCGGCTACGGTTCCTTCGCTTTCAAGCGCCGACGTCGAAGCCTGGTTGCAGAACCCCCTCGAACATGAGCCGCCCGAGGATTCTCATTCAAGTCCGTCGACCAACGGGTCGGCACATGCCGATTCCTGACAGTTAAATAGCCCTTTCAACCCGGCAGATTAAGCCTCATCGGCTGATCCCAGTCGCCTGCTGCTGCTGGGCGCGTCGCATTTCCAGGAGGATGAGTCTTCTGGGCGCGAACGCCCGACCGAGAATCAGTTGCCGTCGCCCCACATTCGTGAGTCTGCCCTATCGACCGATCAGACCGAATGTTATGGCAACGGGGAACGTTGCTCCATACCGCCGAATAACCATGAATGCAAAGAGCGAACGGCGAATCTGATTCGAATTGCGAACCCGAACCGAAATCTGAGAAACCGAGCGTTCCCGCGCGACGGGGTCTATTTGGGTGCTTCTACCCCAGTCAATGGTCGGTAGAACACCGGGCGTCGATTCGCTTGGCAGACGTTCGCGTTGTAACATACAGCGTACGTTTTTCGGCGGGCGCGTTTCGCGATTACGAAAGGATCACCTCATGGCAGTTCAAACTGCGGAAGAACTGATTCGTAAAAAGTGCGCCCCTTGCGAAGGCGAGGTAGCGGCGCTCGATCGGGACGAGGCCCAGGCGCAGCTTGAGAAGCTCGCGGACTGGCAGATCTCGCATGCCGGCCAGCGGATCCGCAAGGAGTGGGTCGTCAAGAACTTCATCGCCGGGATCGATTTCTTCCAACGCGTGGCCCGGCTTGCCGAGGACGAAGGTCATCACCCCGACCTGCATCTTGAAGGCTACCGCAACGTGGCGATCGAAATCTGGACGCATGCCATCGGCGGATTGTCTGAAAACGATTTCATTCTGGCGGCAAAGATCGACAAACTTCCGATAAAACTGAAAACGGCCAAATGAAGCGTTTCCCAACAAGGTACCGACTGGCGGCCTGATGGCCCCGCAGCCGATGTTTCCCTCGACTTGGGCTGGCCAGGCCAAACTTCGGTCTGAATAAACTTAGGCCAGGACGGTTGTGCGTACGATTCCTGAGATTTCCCGAAGCTGGCTGCTCCGGCTGCTGCGGGCACGATGTTTCACCGCGACAACATACAACCAACAGAAACGCCCCGGTGGGGGACCGGGGCGTTTCCGAGAGGTGCGGGCATCCGTGCCGGGTTCCTTAACCGCACCCACGAGATGTCACGAACAACCCATGCTGTTGCCACAGTTATGGCACAGGTAACAGTTGCCATTGCGGACGGTAATCGCGCCGCAATTGTCGCACCCCGGGGCGTCAGCCTGAAATTTGGCAAACTGCGCGCTGCGAACCTGTGGCCCGTCGGCAGACCGCTCGAACTGGCTCGACAACCCTTCCACGGCACTCTCGACCAAAGAGGCGTTCGACAGCGCTGCTGTCTTGCCGTTCAGTTCGGCGGGACTCCCATTCGAATGTCCGTTCCCGTTGAGATGCCCGTGCCCATTCATGTGCCCGTGCCCGTTTTCAGTGGCGCCATTGCGGTTGGGAGCGTTGGCATCACGGTAACCGGCAACAAATTCCATCCCCAGCCAGCGGAAGATGTAATCGGGAACGCTCTTGGCGTTGGGAATTTCGGGATTGCCCGTCCAGCCCGAGGGCTCGAACCGCATGTGGGCGAACTTGTTAACCATGGCCTCAATTGGCACGCCATACTGCAACGACAGTGACGTCAGAGTACCGATGGTGTTCATCAGTCCGCCGATCGTGCTCCCTTCCTTGGCCATCGTAATGAACAGTTCGCCCGGCTTGCCGTCTTCAAAGAGCCCCACCGTAATGTACCCCTCGTGACCACCCACCGAGAACTTATGGGTGAGCGAGTGGCGGGTGGC
>JAYTRB010000220.1:0-1678 GCA_043746425.1 Planctomycetia bacterium | reverse complement strand
GAACTGCCGATGGCTCCGCCAGGCCCGCCCTCGAAGCAGTACAATTTTAACCACGGAATTCGCCGGCTGGCCGCTCAATAGCGGGTGTGCTCGCAACCGCGTCAGAACTGATCGTACGGAATGAGATCGAGCGAGGGGAGCGGCTTCTGATTGCGGAGAGCATCTGACAATTGCTGGACGAAGGGCTGGTCGGGCTTCAGCGCTAGAAGCTCTTGAGTCAACAGCAATGCCTGGTAGGTGTTGCCTTCACGCGCAAACTGATGCGCTCGCAAGGCGCGCGACCAGAAAGAGTTCGGAGCGTCGCGCAATGACTGCTCGAGGGCATTCATTTTCGTCTCGCGTTTCCGCAGTCGCTGGACGCGTTCATCCCACATCGCGGCGGCTGCCTTGTCTTGCTTCATCAGGGAAGCCCGCTGCATCAGGTAGGCCGTCGAGCTTTTCAGATCGTCCCTTTTGAGCAACGGTTGCAGCCACTCGCGGGCTTCGTCGTCGGCCTTCTTTTCGAGCGCGGTGCGGGCCAGGCCTTCGCGAGCCGGGCGGTCGCCTGGCTGTAGCGTCACGATCTGCCGCCAGAGAAGTACGGCCTGCGGGAGGTCGCCGAGCTGTTCGCACGCCTCGGCCAGCGCATTCCGACCGGCAATTGTCGGCCCCAGCCGAACCGCTTGTTCAAGATGGCGCCGCGCTTCGGCAGCCTGTCCATCATCGAGCAGGGCCCGCCCCAAAGCTTCAAAGAACTCGGCCGGCGCCAATTGCAGGTTCGCCGCCTCAGGATTCTCGACCAGAATCGGCAGCCAGGTCTGAATCGCCAGGCGATTATTGTTCCGCTGGAAATGCAGCATTCCCAGCAACAGCCGCCCGCGTGATTCCTGACCGGGCAGACGCATCAGACGCTCTGCGGCGCGAATCGATTCTTCGAAAAAGCCCAATTTGGCCTGACAGGCGGCCAACTCGTGGAGTACGTCGGAGTCAAGGGGCGACAGTTCATCGAGCCGCGTGAGAAGCGGCAGGGCTTCGCTCCATCGCGCGTCGTGCAACAGGCACTGCGACCAGGCCCGCTGGCTGGCCGCCGATTGGGCACCTACGCGCTCGAAGAGGCGTTCGGCTTCCGACCAGCGCTGCATGCCCGTCAGGGCGCGGGCCTTCTGGTCGATGGCCTGGGTGCTTTCAGGGAACTCGGCGAGGCAGTCATTTGCCAGTCGCAGCGCCAGCTCAAAATCTCGTCGTTCGAGAGCCCGTTCGATTTCGCGCAACGGGCGGTCGTCCCACCACAGCACCGCCCCGATCATTCCGGCGGTTAACCCAAGAATGACGGCCAGTCCCTGCAGCAGACGCCACACCGATGGAGACCTCGGGTGGCGAGCAGAGAGGGGCTTAATCGTGGAAGCCGGCATCAGTGACCCTGAACTTGCAAGCGGACCAACCAGTTTGTCGATCGCCCCGCACTGTCGCGCCGAGGCGAAATGTTGCGGCAAATCACGATCTTCGGAACGCGATCAATCGTGACTTGCCTCATGCCATTCAGTATACTTACGAGTGCCCCAGGAGACGAGCCTCCTGTCGGGGGGTGCCTTCCCTTGCCGCCTTTCGCCGTTTGATATTGGAGCCCTGCCGGATCGATGAACAGCCCTGCGCTCAAGACGGCTGTATGGTGGGCAGCCGCCCTCGCGTTGGTGGCGTT
>JAYTRB010000219.1:0-6791 GCA_043746425.1 Planctomycetia bacterium | reverse complement strand
CCCAGCGTCAACTCGCAATGCTCGGCAGAGAGTCGCTTGACTTCGGCGTCGTTGTAGCCGACCACGAGGGGCATGGCCACGTCGGGATTCATGGTCTTCCGGCCGGCGTCGAGAATGGCCCGTTCAAGAGTCGGACGGCTGACGACGGTCGCCAGGATGGTCAGAGCGTAATCGAGGTCTTTCACCTGGCACTTAACGCGATAGTAGGGGTCCATGAAGATACCGCCCCCCGCCTGTACTTCGGTCACTCCCGGGCACATCACAGTGTACTGATATGATCCTGTTCCGCCGGCGCTGACAATGTCGCAGGCTATTCCCGCTTTCAAAATCTGCTCTTTGCAGCCGACAAGCAGGGCCATGCTTTCGCGAATTTTTTGTTCTTTCTCTGCAAGCTGGGCGACCTGCAACAGGTGTCCCTCGTATCCCATGATGCCGGCCAGTCGCACCCCCTTCAGCCGGCTGATTGCCTGCGCCAGTTCGAGCGTGTCTTTTCCAGGAGTGACACCGACACGGTCGAGTCCCAGATTGACTTCGATGAGCACGCGAACCTCGACGCCACGCTTCTGGCAGACGTCTGAGAGTGGCTGAACCTGGGCAAAGTGGTCGCATGCGACGATCGGGTCGGCCCAGCGGCGAAGCGCAGCGACACGCTCGAGCTTGCGCGGGCCAACGATCATGTTAGCAATCAAAATGTCGCGCACGCCACCGGCGGCCATGACTTCGGCCTCAGAAACTTTGGCGCACGTCACGCCGATCGCTCCGGCTTCAATTTCCCGGAGAGCAATGGCAGGAGTCTTGTGACACTTCGCGTGGGGGCGCCACTGCACTCCGTGTTTGCGGCAGTAACCGGCCATGGAACCGATATTCGAGTCCATGCGATCGAGGTCGATGCATAAAACCGGCGTGTCGAGATCGAGTTTGCAGGCGCCGACGAGAGATTGAGGCACGGGAAGATCCTAACAGGAGTTGCGACTGTGAACCGGCAATTGGCAAAGGTGGGGCAAAGTGAGCCTGTGACACAATTTCGATGGAGTGAGGGTCGGTTGTCAATGGTGCCCCGGTCGACCGTTCGCCGCACCACCTCCCAACGGTGCCCCCTTCGGATCGCCTGAAGCCGATACGACGAACACGGTTGATCGTCCCGGCGCGACACGTTATCGTTGGCGCAACATTCAAATCAAAGCGATTGTAAGCCATCATCAGGAGTCGGTTATGGGTTTGTTCACGGGGAAAAAGGGGCTGGTTTTCGGGATTGCCAATGATCATTCGATTGCCTGGGCCATCACCGAAAAGCTGCACGCCGAAGGGGCGGAAATGGGGTTCACGCACCTTCCCGACAAGGATCCGGCGCGGCCCCGCATGGAGCATCGGGTTCGCAAGCTGGTCGAACCGCTGGGCGCCAAGCTGATTACGCCCTGTGACGTGCAGAAAGATGCCGACATCGATCGCGTTTTTGCGCAGGCTCGGGAAACTTTTGGCCCGCTCGACTTTGTGCTGCATTCCGTCGCCTATGCGCCCCTGGAAGATCTCAAGGGGCCGACCGTCAATTGCAGTCGCGCAGGATTTACCACGTCGATGGATATCAGCGTTTATAGCCTTTTGGCGATCACCAAGCGCGCAAAAGAGGCTCTGGCTCCTGGCGGCAGTATTCTTACGTTGACCTACTTCGGCGGCGAACGGGTCATTCCGGGGTACAACATCATGGGGGTCTGCAAGGCGGCCCTCGAATCGCTCATTACCTATCTGGCCCACGATCTGGGGCCGTCGGGGCTGCGCCTCAATGGACTGTCGGCCGGTCCGCTGAAGACACTCAGTTCGTCGGCGGTGGGTGACTTCGACGTAATGCTTAAGCTGTATGAGGTCATGTCGCCGCTGCGGAGAAACGTGACCCCGGAAGAAGTCGGAAAATCGGGCATGTACCTGCTCAGTGATCTGGCGAGCGGCGTGACAGGAGAAGTCTTGCACGTCGATTCGGGTTATCACATCATGGGCGCGCCGCCGGCCGATGCTAAATTCTAAACCTCGCCGCTATTTCAAGAGGCCCAGGATTCAAGGGGCATGGGGGCAGGCGACAGAGGTGTTGCCGATTCCTGCCGTGTCAGTTAAGCGTTCAACCAACCGAAACTGCCGCTCATGTCCGAATCACCGATTCAGATTGGAATCGCGGTTGTCGAACATCATGGTCGATATCTCATTGGCGTTCGTCCCGAAGGCGGCCCCCTCGCAGGGTGTGCCGAATTTCCAGGTGGCAAATGCCACGCGGGCGAGACGACCGGGCTTTGCGCCCGTCGCGAATGTCTTGAAGAAACGGGACTTGAAGTGCAGGCGGTCGATCTCTTGATGCGCCGCCCGTTCACGTATTCGCACGGGACATTTGATCTGCATTTCTGGCTGTGCCATCCTGCATCGCGCGACGCAGTCTCAGAAAACCACAACGGTTACCGCTGGGTTTCGGCCGCCGCACTTCGTACGCTGAAATTCCCGGACGCTAACCTGCCTCTCGTCGAGGTGCTGTCAAAGCCCGAGGCATAGGGTCAAGCTTTGCGTCACGCGGCGGCGTTCGGGCGATTGATATGGCAAGCGATCGCGCTAAAACCACGCCTTATTTTCAACCTCGTAAATCCGATGAAATTCTTCGTCGGTTTTCGTGAGGTAGATGATGCCTTCGATGAGCCCGATGATTCCCGAGATTCCAGTGCAAAAGAGCAGAAGCATGATGATGCCGGCGGTCGTTTGTCCCAGGACGAACTTATGCACGCCCCAGCTCCCCAGCAAAATTGCCAGTACGCCACACAGAATTCGTTTCGATTCGACCGGCTGTTCGCCTGGTGAAGCCGACATGAGGAAGCCCCTTTCTAAAGGATCGTTCGACGCAGACGTGTTCGGACTCGGCCGGTGAGTCAGAAGTGACCCGGCAATTCCACGCATTCTAGCGATCTTCGTCGCGTTGTTTCAATCAAATTGCTGAAATGGTGGTTTATTCGTCGTGAATCCGGTTTTCATTGTGTGGCATTCGACTCAATGAGGGCAGTCGTTGTTTGCGGGCGATTGGGTTCGCTTTCCACTCCAGCCAGACTCCTGTACACTTCGAGAAGCTCCACTTGCTTTCCCAAAGAACAGTTCCAACTTGATACAGGCATTTGAGACATGGCAGACTTTTTTCCTGAAATACCAGTCGTTCGCTATGAAGGCCCGCAGAGCAAAAATCCGCTGGCATTCAAACATTACAACCCAGACGAAGTGGTTGAAGGTCAGAAGTTGCGCGACCTGTTGCGGTTCAGCATCTGCTATTGGCATACTTTCCGCGGAACGGGGAGCGACCCCTTCGGGGCTGCCACGCTGCTGCGCCCCTGGGACGATGGCTCGAATTCCGTTGAAAATGCAATTACTCGCGTCCACGCGGCCTTTGAATTCTTTACGAAGATCGGCGCCCCATTCTATTGCTTTCACGACCGCGATGTGGCTCCCGAAGGCGATACGCTCAAGAAATCAAACCAGCATCTCGATGCGGTCGCCAAAGCCCTTCAAGAAGAGCAGAAGAAGTCGGGTGTAAAGCTTTTGTGGGGAACGGCCAACCTGTTTTCTCACCCGCGATACATGCACGGCGCGGCCACGAGCTGTAACGCCGATGTTTTCGCATACGCTGCAGCGCAGGTAAAAAAGGCCATCGAGGTCACGCACGAACTAGGGGGCGTCAACTACGTTTTCTGGGGCGGGCGCGAAGGGTATATGAATCTGTACAATACCAACATGAAGCGCGAGCTCGATCATCTGGCGCGCTTCATGCACATGGCGGTCGACCATGCCAAAGCGATCGGCTTTACGGGTCAGTTCCTGTTCGAACCCAAGCCCAAAGAGCCGACCAAGCACCAATACGACTTCGACGCGGCGGCGTGCCTCAATTTTCTAAGGGCCAATGGCCTCATCGACAGTGTGAAGCTCAACATCGAGACCAACCATGCGACTCTGGCCGGGCATACAATGATGCACGAACTCGAATACGCTCGCATTCAAGGGGCGCTGGGCAGCATCGACGCCAACACGGGCGACCTGTTGCTGGGGTGGGACACCGACCAGTTCCCGACCGACATTTACCTGACGACGCAATGCATGCTGGTGATTCTTGAGCAGAAGGGGCTGGCGCGCGGCGGCGTGAATTTCGATGCCAAAGTTCGCCGCGAGAGTTTTGAGCCGATTGATCTGTTCCACGCCCACATTGGCGGTATGGACGCCTTCGCCCGTGGAACGAAGATCGCCGCGGCGATCCGCAAGGACGGCCTATTGGCCGATTTCGTCAAAAAGCGGTATCGCAGTTACGACGAGGGAATCGGAAAGAAAATCGAGCAGGGGATGGTGACGTTTGCCGATCTCGAAAAGTACATGCTTGAGAAGGGAAACGCCGAAAAGAACGAAAGCGGCCGGCAGGAAATGCTTGAGAACATCGTCAATCAGTATTTGTAGGCTGCCGCATGTCCTGTGCTCCTCTTCGCCTGCTGATTCTGGGGGCTCATCCTGACGATGCCGATTTTCATGCCGGAGGGCTGGCTGCGATTTACCGCGAAGCCGGGCATGTCGTCAAATTGGTGTCGGTGACCAACGGCCAATCAGGACATTTCAAAATTTCGGGCAAAGACCTGGCCGACATTCGTCGAGACGAAGCCCGTGTTGCAGGGCAGGTCATCGGGGCAGCGTATGAGGTTTGGGAACATCCCGATGGGCGGTTGCAACCGACGCTTGAGGTTCGCGAGCAGATCATCTGCGAATTGCGGACGTTTCGCCCCGATCTGGTTTTGACCCACCGGCCGAATGATTACCACCCCGATCACCGGGCTGTGGGGCAGGCGGTGCAGGATGCTTCGTATCTGGTCACCGTGCCGCCAATCTGTCCGGCTGTGCCGATTTTGAGGCGCGATCCGGTGGTGGGGTATCTTCCCGATCTGTTTACCCGACCCGCGCCGCTGCGGGCCGACGTCGTAATCGACGTCGCCCTGCAAATGGAAACCATCGTGAAGATGATGGCCGCGCACCATTCGCAGTTCTTCGAATGGCTGCCGTATCATGAGGGCCGGCTGGATGAGGTGCCGTGCGCCTCCGACAAAAGACGTGCATGGTTGCGATCATGGTATGAAGTGAAGATCGCCCCCTTTGCAGAACGCTTTCGGAGCGACCTAATCGCCGAATACGGCCCAGAGCGGGGTGAAAAAATCGCGTTCTGTGAAGTGTTTGAGATCAGCGAATATGCGGCGCCCCTGGATGCGGCCTTACGCCAAAAGTTGTTCTGGTTTCTGCCGGGTGGTCGTTGACGTCCAAGATCGAGAACGTCGTTACAACCCGAAGACTCAGAATCCTTCTGTCCTCCAATCGCTGATGAACGTACGAGAAGATTGAAAATCCGGTGAAAATTGCCGGCGATTGGCACCTCAGGGCCAAATGGGTGTTACACTTCCATGACTTGGATTACACACGCTTGAGCAGTCCCGCGCGGATGATCTGCGCCAGGCGGAAATCGCCTATAGATCTATAGATATAGTACACATCGTTTTGGAATGCTGACGACACGAGCCAATCCCAACGGCCTTTGATTTGAGGAATACTATGGATAGCCAGACGAAAACGCCCGCCGGGCAGAAGCGCGAACCGCGGATGACCGAGGCCTGCACAGACCTGCTGAACGCCTTACGTCAGAAAACAGCAAAGGTCGGTGTGATCGGACTGGGTTATGTGGGCCTCCCCCTGGCAAATCTGTTTCACCAGAAGGGATTTCAGGTGGTCGGCTTCGACATTGACCAGCGGAAGGTCGACGCGCTCCATGCGGGAAAGAGCTACATCGGGCACATTCCCGACGAACGCGTCATCGAACTCATGGCCAACGGGCGTTTCGTCCCCACGACCGATTTTTCAAAAATAAGTGAAGTCGACACCGTTTCGATCTGCGTTCCCACGCCGCTCGACGATTATCGCGAACCTGATTTGTCGTACATCGAATCGACCGGCCACAGCCTGGCACCTCACATTCGCAAAGGGCAGTTGATCGTACTCGAAAGCACGACCTACCCGGGAACGACGAAAGAGGTTTTGCAACCGATCCTCGAAGCCGGCAGCGGCCTGAAGGCGGGAGAGAGTTTCTTTCTGGCCTACAGCCCCGAACGGGAAGATCCGGGAAATGCTCATTTTTCGACGTCGTCGATTCCCAAGGTCGTCGGTGGCCTGGATGCTGAATCGCAGGCCGTCGCGGTGGCGCTCTACGAGCAGGCGGCGGCAAAGGTTGTCCCTGTTTCGTCAATGGAAGTCGCCGAGGCATGCAAAATTCTCGAAAATACCTATCGCGCCGTGAACATTGCGATGGTCAACGAGATGAAGATCTTGTTTGACCGCATGAAATTGAGCATCTGGGAGGTCATCGACGCCGCAAAAACCAAGCCGTTCGGGTTTCAGGCGTTTTACCCCGGGCCGGGGCTGGGGGGGCACTGCATCCCCATTGACCCGTTCTACCTGACCTGGCTTGCCAAACGGTACGGGCTCAATACGCGGTTCATTGAGCTGGCGGGCGAGGTGAACGCCCGCATGCCGGGCTACGTCGTCGATCAAGTCATGCGCGGCCTCAATCGGGCCGGCCGGGCCGTGCAAGGGGCGAAAGTCGCGATCATTGGCATCGCCTATAAGAAGGACGTCGACGATCCGCGAGAGTCTCCGGCCTTTGAAATCATCGAGGAACTGCTCCATCTGGGAGCCGACCTTTCTTACCACGACCCGCACATTCCCGCCATGCCGCGGATGCGCAAGCACGACAT
>JAYTRB010000218.1:0-2458 GCA_043746425.1 Planctomycetia bacterium | reverse complement strand
AAGATCATAAGCGGTTCTTCGAGCGTCTGCTGCGTGTGGGCGACAAAAATAAAGATGGCGAATTGACGAGGCAGGAATTTCTGGAAGGATTCAAACCGGACGAATTGAAGGTGCTCGCGCCGCAAAACCTTCGCGGGGGTGGGGGATACGGGCAAGGCGATTTGAACGAGATGTTCCAGCGGTTCGACCGCAATAAAGATGGGAAGCTGACAATCGACGAGGTGCCCGAGCAGGCGCGCGGTCGGGTTAAGCCGATTTTTGATCAACTCAAAAAGAAGGAGTTGACGCGCGATGAATTTGTGCAGGCGGTGGGGAACCTGCGCGGAGCCGGTGGCAACTTCATGCGTGATCCCGAGGGGTTCTTTAAAAAGCTCGACTCCAACGCGGACGGCAAATTGACAGTCGACGAAGTACCGGAATCGTCCCGTCCGCTCGTCGAACGCTGGCTCAACCGGCTCGGAAAGAAAAAGAGCGACAGCGTGACACTCGATGATCTCAAAAAGATCGTTGCCGAGAATCAGGCCCGCGGATCCGGGCCGGGGGAATTACAAGCGCCGTTGTTTCGCAAGCTCGACACAAACGGCGATGGCAAATTGAGTAAAGAGGAATTGCAGAGGGCTGCCGAGTTTTTTAATGAGTTCGATGTTAACAAGGACGGTTTTCTGGAGCCACGTGAATTGTTCACGCCGCCCGGCGATGGGGCTGAATCGGGTTCCAAAAAAGCGAGCCTCGAAAAAATCGCCGGTCCCGCGATTTCGGATGCCGATAGAAGCCCGGCTGATCCGGCCAGACCATCGAAAGATAGACGTGGCAGGGCGCCGTCGGGTGATGGCCAGGGCGCTATGCGGCTGCTCGATACAGACGGAGATGGCAGAATAGCACGTAGCGAAGCACGTGGCCGCTTGAAGGAAAAATTCGATACGCTCGACAGCAATGGCGACGGTTATCTGGAAGTTGCCGAGCTCCGCGTGGCATTGCAGCGCCTGGGCATGAAATAGCAGCACACTGAGACTCGAAAACCTAATCTCCCTGAGGCTGGCATTCTGTCTGGCCTCGTCCAGATTCACCGCCTTCGGCGTAGGACGCGTCCTCAGCAGCGGCTGGTACAGGCACGACCATGCGAAATGTGCTTCCTGCGCCAGGCGCGCTCTTGACGCTGATATCGCCTTCCAGCAGCCGGGCCAAGCGCATAGAAACGGCCAAGCCCAACCCGATTCCGTTGTGCCGGCGGGTGCTTGAGCCATCGCCTAAGTTAAAACATTCAAACAGGTTCGGAATCTGCTCGGCAGCGATGCCGATTCCCGTATCGGTAACGTCAAAGCTCAGATGCGGTCCTCGACCAGCATGATCTGCAAGCATCGCCACCGTCAGTCGGATGTCGCCGATTTCAGTGAACTTGATGGCGTTTCCCACGAGATTGAGTAGAACCTGGCGCAGTCGGATCGGGTCGCTTTCGATCGTGTCGGGAATCACGCTTCGAAATTCTACAGACAGCTTCAACTTCTTCTCGGCGGCGCGGACATTAAGTAGTGACGAAATCTCGAGCGCCAGCTCGCGTGGAGAGAATCGCTTCCGTTCGATCATCAGCCGGCCGGCTTCGAGTTTTGAAATGTCCAGCAGATCGTCGATGATTGCCAGCAGATAATCGGCGTTTTTGCGGATCGTGTCGATTGACTCCTGCCGCTCGGCCACCGGGCAGTCGGGCTCGCCGAGCATCTCGGCATAGCCCAACACAGACGTCATCGGGGTGCGAATTTCATGACTGACATTTGACAGAAACTCGGTTTTAGCACGGTTGGCCGCTTCTGAGGCATCGCGGGCGGCGACCAGTTCCTGATTCAAACCGCGCAGGTGCGCGTTGGCTCGGGCCAGTTCGCTGGTTCGCGCGGCAACCATGTCTTCGAGATTGGTCAGGTGGGAATGCACTTGCCGCGACAGGCGCCACTTTTCGGTGAGCGCTCGTGCCAGTTGACGCACTTCAATTTTGTCGAACGGCTTCTTCAGGATGAGGAGCTGGTCAGCCTTGCCGGGCCGCGCGGCAAGCTGTCCCCACGAATAATCGGTGAACGCCGTACAGAGCACGACCTGAAGATCAGGAGAGATCTCCCACATTTTGGTGATCGTTTCGACGCCGCTCCAACCGTGGGGCATGTACATGTCGACGAAGGCCAGGGCGTGCGGCTCGTCGCCATCGACTCCGCGGCCAATAATTTCCAGCGCACTTTCGCCGGAAATGGCATAATCGACGTCGTACCCCTCCTGAGCCTGGCGTTGCGCCATCAAGTCGGACGTAGCGCCGCCGAACACCGTTCGAAATGAAAAGTGAATGATCTCCTGATCATCGACGACAAGCAGGCGCCGATTATTTAAACATTTCATGAACCTGATCCTCATGTCAATCATCGTCTCACATTCCCGCACGACTTGAGCGGGTGGGGGCGACGGTACGCAAAGCATA
>JAYTRB010000217.1:0-5021 GCA_043746425.1 Planctomycetia bacterium | reverse complement strand
CGCAGCGCGTGCTGCCTGAATTCATCGCCAGTGACATTAATTGCAATTCCAAGGTGAATGCCGTAGAGTCATTTCCGCTTCCGAAAGTCGGATCATTGGCTACTCTGCCGCATTAGTCTTGAGGCACCGGCTGTTATGGACCTTGGTCACTGGGGAATTGCCGCTCTGTGTTTGATGGCCGGCCTGATGGCGCTGGTCTTCGTCATTGTTTTCATTAAGTACTTCAACCTTTGGCTGCAGGCTTGGTTTACAGGCGCGAAGGTGAACATGATGTCGCTGATTGCGATGTCATTCCGTAAAGTCAACGCGCGCGTTATCGTCGAATCGAAAATCATGGCGGCCCAGGCGGGGTTGCCAGATATCTCGACACAGGCGTTCGAAGCCCATTATCTGTCGCAGGGAAATGTGCGTCGCGTCGTGCAGGCGCTCATCGTCGCCCATCGCGCTAAAATCGACCTCGACTGGGAAACGGCGACCGCCATCGACTTGGCCGGCCGTAACGTCCTGGAAGCCGTGCAGACCAGCGTTGACCCCAAGGTCATCGACTGTCCCGACCCGCGCCGCAGCGGTCGGACGACGCTCGATGGAGTTGCCAAGAACGGCATTCAACTCAAGGCGCGCGCCCGCGTTACGGTACGCACCAACCTCGCCCAGTTGATTGGCGGGGCGACCGAAGAGACAATCATTGCCCGCGTCGGCGAGGGAATTGTGGCGGCGATCGGTTCGTGCGACAGCCACAAACTCGTGCTGGCCAATCCCATGCTGATTGCTAAGGCCGTGCTCGACAAGAGTCTCGACTCGCAGACGGCCTTTGAAATCGTTTCGATCGATATCGCCGACATCGATGTGGGAGACAACGTCGGGGCCCGCCTGCAAGCCGATCAGGCAGAGGCCGACGTTCGCGTCGCCCGGGCCCGTGCCGAAGAGCGCCGGGCCCGCGCGGTTGCGCAAGAGCAAGAGATGAAGGCCCTCACGGCTGAAAATCGGGCGAAGGTCGTTCTGGCCGAGGCGGAAGTGCCGCTGGCGATCGCCGAGGCGTATAAAATGGGACGACTTCGCGCCGTCACAACGTAATGCCGACCGCAGTTTTTTCCAAGAACATGTCCCATCAAAGTCAGCCGAGAATGTTCGGCGACTTGATGTGGCTCCCGGGGGGCGAGTTGTAAGGCTATTTTCGACAATGAGTTATGGCATTTGAACTATTCCGGCAATTGCAATGACGATAGGGACGATGCCGAAGCTGAGGGAAGCTGGTCGTTTCCAAAGGTTTTCGGCGGCCGCGTTCGATGATGTAGGAGTGCCTTTGCGAGACCATTTTTTGGAAGATTTGGTTGAGAAGTCGCTGTATTGTGCGTACCATTGAGTCTGCCGGTTTCGTCATGATGGCGAACGGGTCATCAGGGATTCTGATTTTCCTGGGAGAGGCCGCTTGAGATCATGAACGAACATTTGAGTCTCGAATTGACACCCCAACAACGTGATCTGGTTCTCGAGGGTCTGCGGTATATCCGCAGCTCGCGCCGTTACGAGTTTCGTGAACCGTCGGCCGGCCGCGACGAACGCCGCGAAACTGATCTGCGAACGATCGCCGATTTGATGGGGCAACTCGATCCTGCAAGTGCGGTCGCCTCAACGGCGGTTTCTTCACGGGCTGAGGTTTAGAGTTTTCTCGCCCGCATGCGCTACCACCACGTTTGTGTCGAGGCCTTCAGTTACAGTCTGCCTCCGCACGTTGTGACTTCAGCCGAAATTGAAACACGGCTTGCTCCGGTCTACCAGAAGTTTCATCTGCCAGCCGGCCGGTTAGAGCTGATGACCGGCATTCGCGAACGTCGCTTCTGGGACCGTGGCGTACTTCCAGGCGCCATCAGCGCGCAAACCGCTGAGCGGGCGCTTGCTGCCACAAAGATTGATCGCAAATACATCGGCGGTCTCGTGCATGGTTCAGTGTGCCGCGATCAGCTGGAACCGGCCACCGCCAATTCCATTCATCACGCACTTGGTCTGCGTGAGTCGGCTCTTGTGCTGGATGTCAGCAACGCCTGCCTGGGAATCCTCAACGGCATGGTGCTGTTGGCCGACATGATTGAACTGGGACACCTCCGCGCGGGAATTGTGGTTGGCACTGAAATGGGGCGTGACCTCGTCGAAGCCACGATCGACTCGCTGCTCTCATCGCCGCAGATTACCAAGCAGGACGTCAAACTTGCGTTCGCATCGCTGACGATCGGTTCGGGGTCGGCTGCCGTCGTTCTGTGCGATCGCAAGCTCAGCCAGACCGGCAATCGGCTTTTGGGGGGAACGTTTCAGGCCGATACAGCCAGTCACGAACTGTGCGCCGGCGGCGTGGCTGCCCAGACGCATGGCGATGATCGCCCGCGGATGCAAACCGATTCCGAGGGGCTGTTGCGCGCGGGCATCAATCTTGCCGAACGCACCTGGCAGCAGACCAAGCAGGTTCTCGCATGGACGAACGCCGATGTCCAGAAAGCGTTCACCCATCAGGTCGGCCGCGCGCACCGCCGGTTACTCTACGAGCGGCTGGGCCTCGACCCGGCTCTCGATTTTTCGACAGTCGAGTTTCTAGGAAATACGGGCGCCGCCGCGTTGCCCCTGACTGCGGCGATGGGCATCGAACGCGGTCACGTTCGTCCGGGCGACAATGTGGCACTTCTGGGAATCGGCAGCGGCCTCAACGCCCTGATGTTGGGAATGCAGTGGGGAAGCGCCTCCAAAGCTTGCTGAAATGAGCCCATGTCGCGTGGGCGAGCCCATGGAATGACACAATGCCAATTTGCATAAGGGCTTGCGTTATTTCATGCAAACGAGCCACAGCCGATGATCGATCAATTCTTCTAAAGTATGACCGAAGTGTGACACTTCTGTGACAATGATCTGGACGAAGATCTCTAGAATTCATCAACGCAAATCGAATAAAGTCCCCGCCGCGAAAATAACCCCCCCCTCGATTGTATTTATTTTTCGGAGCTACCACTGTGTCGCACGAATCTTTTGAAGATCTTCAGTCCGAATCTGTGGCTGTGGTCGAGAGTGAACCGCAGATGGGATTCGACGATTCTGATCATTCGGCAGCGGTAGCGGTGCAAACCCGTCCCCGACAACAGGCCAGTTCCAAGCCCGCAGACTCTAAGCCCGCAGACGACGATCATACGTCGGACGCCAGGCCTGAAGGGGTCGCCTACCGCTTTTTCGACCGGTTCCCCACGGGAGTGTCGTGGGGCGTCACGGCCTGGATGCTGGGAATGCACATTGGGGCCGTTGTCGCACTTTGGTTTTTCACCTGGCAGGGTCTGGCGTTGCTCGTGGGCCTGCATTTCGTGACGGCTTGCCTGGGGATCACGCTCGGGTATCACCGCTTGCTCACGCATGGCAGTCTGATCGTCCCCCGGCCGATCAAGTACTTCTTCTCACTTTGCGGCATGCTGTCGGCAGAGGGAAGCCCCCTCATGTGGGTCGCGACGCACCGCAAGCATCACGTCCATTCCGATCTCGACGACGACCCGCATTCACCGAATCATGGCTTTTGGTGGTCGCACATCCTCTGGTTCACCCCCTCTGACACGCCGGAAGAACTCGATGCGCTTTTGAGGCGCTGGGCCCCCGACCTGTACAAAGACCCTGTCCAACAGTTGTTCCATAAGTACTTCGGCCTGGTGCCGGTAGTCCTGGGCGTCGTGCTGTACGCCATCGGCGAATTTTTCTTCAGACAAGGAATCTCGTGGGTTTTGTGGGGGCTGTGCCTGCGAACAGTGTTCGCCTACCATTCAACATGGTTCGTCAACTCGGCGACACACATCTGGGGCTATCGCAACTACGAAACGACCGACCGCAGCCGCAATCTCTGGTGGGTCGCCCTGCTCAGTTACGGCGAAGGCTGGCACAACAACCACCACGCACATCAGCGTCTGGCGGCTCACGGCCATCGTTGGTGGGAATTTGACGTTACCTACATGGTGATCCGCCTTCTTAAGGTGCTGGGCCTGGCCAAAAAAGTGCAGGACCAGATTCCCGAACGAACGGCGCCTTTGAAGACGGCAGGTCCGGTCAGCTCGCCCAATCATTAGCACGCGTGGCGATCAGTTCATCGCAGCTGGTCAATGACATTGCACTTGCAAAGAGAGCCCGGTTAACGCCGGGTTTTCCTTTTGTGACGCCATGACACTCGCATGTTCCGGAAATGTGCATGCGCCTGACGCGAAAGTCTCGTGACGTCGCGTGGGTGCGGGGCATTGCGTGTTTTAATGGATGGCGTTGACCGCGACATTTTGCCCCTTCAAAGCAGTGTTCTGCAGGGCAATTTTAGCCTTTCGTTAAAATACAAAATCCGAAATGAACGATATTTTGGGCGAGCCCTCAGATACGAATGTCTGAGTAATGATCTGGCGCTCCGCCACGATCCGACGCAGAACGGCCGAAGAATCACTATAATCACAGCGACGCGGTCCTCCAGATCCAAGTCTCTGCGAACACTGCATCTCCTCCGGCTGAAGGCCGGCGCCACCACCTTCTGAATCGACTCCTGTGCCCAGCCGCCGCCGCATCCTGCTCATACAATTGCCGATTCCCCAGCCGGGAATGGAGCCGGCCGAAGGCAATGTCCCTTTGGCTGCGGGATACCTGAAGCTGCTTGCCCGCCTGCGCGGTCTCGAAGAAGCCTATGAGATTGACATCCTCCCGGCCGAACTGGCCAATCGGCTGTCGGACAGGGCGCTGGTCACTGAGATTCTCGCGCGCCAGCCGTGGCTTCTCGGGTGGACCTGCTATTTGTGGAATGTCGAACGCTCTCTCGAAATCTCGCGGCTTGTCAAAGAGCAGCGCCCGGAAGTTCGCATTCTTTTCGGCGGTCCTGAAATCACCGCCGACAATGACTGGATCCTCGAACGCCCCGAGATCGATTTCGCTGCGGTCGGCGAGGGAGAGCAGACGTTCGTCGAATTACTCGAACAGCTTAAAGATGCCGAAGTGCCGCAACAGCGGGTCGCGGGCTTATACGTTTCGCC
>JAYTRB010000216.1:0-2079 GCA_043746425.1 Planctomycetia bacterium | reverse complement strand
TCTGCACCGCCTGACACAGGGCCTCTATCGCCACGACGACGGGCAGCATGGGCCGACTGCGAAATCGGTGCTGAAACAGGAAAGGATCGCGAGTGGGGTCGAGGGGAATCTCCGCCACGAAACGATCGGAAGACGATGAGGTCAGCCCTGCAATGAGCGGATAGGACGCGACCGCGTGCTGGGCGGCCGGGGCTGCCCTGCGGTCCAGCCCCGGCGGTGAATCAGCGCGATCGATGTCTAAGGGATCGGCCCGCTGATGATCCTCGGCGCGATTTGCAATCGAATTTTGGTGATTCGGGGGCCGTCCGGGCTCTTCACCCGCCGGGCCTTCGCTGCGCTCCAGACCCGGCCAGCCTGGCGCGCCAAGGGCGTCGCGCGTTCGCGCGTCAGTCGCAGAAACATTCGCAGGCCGATTGACCAAGGCCGAGTCGGTGATCACCACATGCGGCTCGGGCAAGCCGGCCGCGACCTCGTCGAGCAGGTGCCGAACCCCTTCGGCCGGGGGCAGGAAGCGGAGTTTGGCCGCTTCCAGAAATTTCCTCGATTCCGGACGGGCTGCCATTCCGATCTCGTCCCAGGCATGCCAGTAAAACGTCGCGGCGCGGCATCCGCTGCGGGTGCGGTTCACAAAGCCAACCATCTTGCCGAGCATGTCGTTGGCAGCGCAGTAGTCGGATTGACCGACCGCACCGAAACGAGCGCTGATGGACCCGAACGCAATGACATGTGTCAGCGGGTCGTGGCGGGTCAACTCGAGCAGGCCGGCCATGCCGTCTGTCTTGGCCGCGAACGTTTGCTCAACCATTGCGATTTTGCGTTTTTCGAATCGCGCGGCACTTTCAAACCCGGCGCCGTGCAACAGACCGGTGATTGGGCTGCCCGCATTCCGAATCTGATCGAGCACTTCGGCCAGCAGGGGGCGATTTCCCACGTCACAATAGTGGTAGGTCGCTTTGATCCCGTCAGCGGCGAAGCGGCGAAGATTTCGATCGATCTCGAGCTGTTTCTCAAATCGGGCCCAGGCTGCGGCTGGGGCCTCTTGGTTGGCCAAGGCCTCTTTGGCGACGATCACCTTGAGTTCCTGCAGTTCGGCGGGAGAGAGCTCGCGCCAAGCATCGGGAACCGGCGGCGCGGGGCTGGAACCGATGAGGTGCAACGTCAGCCCATAGCGTTTTGCCAGCGCGCGCGCCACAACAGCCCTGATCCCCCGGCCGCCCCCGGTCACGACCCAAGTTCCGGCAGGGTGAGAATGAGTCAACGGCACGGGAACCGCAACCGCAATCATGCGAGACGCAAAGCGCCCGCCTTCGCGAATGGCGACCTCGACCTCGTCGTGCGGGTCGACGAATTCATCACACAGACGCTCGGCAATCACTGCGGGTGCGGTAAGCGTGGGAGCATCCAGCAATTTCGTGCGCAGATTGATTCGCGAGTGGGCGACGAAAAAAGTCACGAACGGTAGGAATCGGCTGTTGGCGAAGTGCCCGGAGCATCGCCAGCCAGGCGGCGGGAACGACCCGTTCAGCGGGGAGGTCCGGCTGCTGTTCCCGGCAATGACAAAAGACTTCGATATTGTCCGCCCCGCGGTCACACACGTGCAGGTACTTCACACCCGGGGCCGGAGTTCCGACCAGATCGATCACGCGTCCCCAAACTTCGGATTCCCGCGCACGCTGCGTTCGTTGGTAGGAATTCTCCTTGGGGTTCCGTTTTGGTTTGCGATAAAACAACTCCTGTCCCGCCATTCCAATCACTTCGCGAGTGTCCGCTTGCACCATCATCGACGAATGCAGCATAAAGCCCCGGCCGTAGCCATCGCCGGTGGGGCCCAGGCCCTGCACGTCACGAGGGATGCCAAAATCCGTCTCTGTCGTGTCGCTAATCAGGAGACCTGTTCCCGTGGCCAGACTGCGCGTTTGCTGCCAGTGCGGCTGGGCCAGAGCACTAAAGGTGACCCCTTTCTGATCGAACAGCCGATACGCCGCTTTCAAATCGGGCCAGCGTTCAAACTGCTCCGGCGTGCTGGCATCAGGATTCGTGGCAAATTGCATGGCAACTTTCACAGCACGTCGACTTCTC
>JAYTRB010000215.1:0-1552 GCA_043746425.1 Planctomycetia bacterium | reverse complement strand
GAGAGTCTTGGGCCGAACGACCGTGATGGTTGGCTGAATCTGCTGCTGGCAGAACTCATCGAGCCGCGGCTGGGCAGAGAACGTCCTGAATTTTTGCTGGATTACCCCGTGTCGCAGGCGGCGCTGGCGAGGATTCGACCTGGTCACCCGCCCGTCGCCGAGCGGTTCGAGCTGTATATCGCCGGCGTCGAACTCTGCAATGGCTACCATGAGTTGACCGAGCCCGATGAGTTGCGGCGGCGAATCGAGGTCGAATCGCAGCGGCGTATTTCTGAGGGGTTGTGCCGACTGCCCACATCGAGTCGATTACTCGCGGCCATGGAAGCTGGCCTTTCTCCCTGTGCGGGGGTCGCACTCGGCTTCGATCGACTGATGATGCTGGCCGTCCAAGCGACATCGGTGGCCGAGGTAATCCCGTTTTCGTTCGACCGGGCATAGAGCGCGGGAATCGAATCATTGAGACGATCGAGTACGCGATCTACGAATGTGTGTGAATCACCCCTCGTGCGGTATTTCCGACGTCGTATTGGGAATGAATCCACAGCCCTCACGCGCCGCGTCACCGGTTCAATTCCAGAAGTTCGCATTGCTGCCGCAGGCTCAACCTCGCGGCACTCCCATCGACCTGAGCCGGTCGGGCCTCAACTGTCTCGCTCAGCTTTTTTGAGCCATTCCAACTGCATCTTCAGCCGCCCGATTTGCTCATGCAGCTCCACTGTCGAGCACTCCTCCTCATTACTGGAACGCTTCGAGCGTGGCCCATTGCTGAACACTCCCTCGGCGCCATCCAGCAACTGCTTTTTCCACTGATGGATCTGCGTCGGATGAACGCCATGCACCGCTGCCAACTGGCTCACTGTCTCGAGCTCCTTCATCGCTGCCAATGCCACCTTCGCCTTGAACCGTGCAGTATGGACTTTCCGTGACCTCACCATCATCAACTCTCCTCCTTTCTGGATTTCGGTTTTCTATCTTAGCCTCTGGTCCAGTTTTCAGGGTCCATTTACAGACTGTTTTGGCGGGCTGCCATTAGTTCGTCAACCCGGGTCGTCTGCGATTGCCCCGCAAAATTTGCCGAAAGGGCCTCGGGCGGCATCGCCGCTGGGGTGTCTACAGGGCATCCTTGTACTTCAAATAAAACTGATTCTGAAACAGTTCGTCCGGGTCGTATTGGCGCTTGAGCTCGAAAAACCGGTCGGCCTGCGGATAGGCGCGGCGGAACTGTTCGGGAGTGGCGTGCAGACGGTACGGCAAGTAATAGCGACCGCCCGACGCCAGCGCGGCTTCGATGAGGTCGTGCGTCAGGTTTTGCATGCGGGCCTCTGCGGCGATCGTGCGGGGCTGGTTGAAGAGCATCACGAATGCAATCATGCGCTGGTCGGCGTAACGCAAGAAAGTATCTGCGTCCGTATTGATGCCGCGAACCGTGACATTGAGCAGGTCGCACTGGTGCCTGGGAATGATGCTCCGCAGATCGACCACAAACGATTCAATATTTCGCATGGGGACGAAATATTCATGCAGTATGTCGGTCGATCCGCCAGTGCGGTTT
>JAYTRB010000214.1:0-10116 GCA_043746425.1 Planctomycetia bacterium | reverse complement strand
GCCGAATATGGCAACATGTCGTCGCCGACCGGGTTATTCATTCTCGAACGGATGCGCCGTCAGCACGCGCCCCGTCCGTGCGTGGCGCTGGGCTTTGGTCCCGGCATGGTCGTCGAGGCGGCGCTGTTCATTGAGTGACGCCGTGTTCGTCCAGGGATGGAATCTCACCCCATGCCAAGCGATTCGCCAGACGAATTACTTACTTCTTCGCGCTGAAAGGTGCGTGTGCATGGCCTGCGCCGCGCGGTCGCCATCTCCCGAGGCGATCGCTTCGACGAGAAGGCGATGATTATCGGCCAGCTTGCTGAAACCGACGATGCGTTCATTGAGTGCGATGCGGCGGCGGACGACTTCAAGCATATGGCAGCGCGCCAGGGATTCAATCAAACCAGGACTGCGACTGAGGCGCGCAATCTCGACATGCAGTTCGACGTCGATGGCATCGGCATCGTTCCAGCGCTGTTCGATAACCAGCACTTCCATGCGCGCGATGATTCGCTGCAGGCGATCGATATCTTCTGCCCCGGCGCGGCGGGCGGCAAGCCGCGCGGCCTCGGTTTCGAGCCCGCGGCGAACGGTCAGCAGGTCGTCGAGCCGGGTTTCGCTCCAGTCGCCAACGCAATACCCGTGGCTCAGTTCATGAACCACGAGCCCATCGAACGCCAGCCGCCGCAGGGCACTGATGACAGGCCCATTGCTGGTCCCTTCGGCCAGCGCAATGGTCTGCTGGCTGAGATGCACCCCCGCTGCCAGCTCACCTTCGAGAATCTGCCGGCGGAGCGACGCGTAAACGCGAGCTGACTCGCCTCCGCTGCGTCGTGCGGCGGGCCGAAAGGGCAGTCCCTTCGCAGAGGTGAGGTTGGGCATGTGGCGGGCTCCGATTGAGGAGGGGGAGTTTTTTGGGAAAGATGCGCAATCGCGAAGGTTTCCTGATTGACAACGCTCGCTCCTGACTTTACCATAAAACATCATCTCGTCAATGACATTCAATTAATTGGCAGGCCGTTTAGCTTTCCGGATCATTCGGAACTGCATTCCGATCGCCGTTTTGTTGCTTTTCCTTAAGGAAGCCTCTCGCGCGCAGACTTTTTGCGAGCAAGCTTCGACCCCTCCTCGAAAGGAAGACGTCATGCTCCCCAGACGCAGAGCGTTCACGCTGATCGAATTGCTGGTGGTAATCGCCATTATTGCCGTACTTGTGGCACTCTTATTGCCGGCCGTGCAGCAGGCCCGCGAAGCCGCGCGGCGCACGCAGTGTAAGAGCAATCTCAAACAAATGGGGTTGGCGCTGCACAACTATTCCGACGTGGCGCGTACGTTTCCTCCCGCGTACATCGTCGGTGCAAATCTGGATGTCATCAGTTGGGGAACGTTGGTTCTGCCCTACCTCGATCAAGCGCCCCTGTACAATCTTTACAACTGCAGCGTCCCGCCGATCAACGAAGCCGGATCGCTTGGTTTTCCTTCGGCCGTTGCATTGCAAAACGTGGCTTTAATCTCGACGGCGTTGCCGGTTTTTCGATGTCCTTCATCGCCCAGCAACAGTAACACGTACACCGGGGGGCTTCCCAAAGGCGCGGGGGGGGTGTTGCCCCTGTCGATTTCATGGACCGCCGCCCAGTCCGATTATTGTGTCACGACCGGGGTGGATGGCCCATACGATAACTATGCGTATGCCAACTATCCTGGAGGGGCCAGTGGGTCGCGTGAGGGGTCGCTGCAGGCCGGCGGTCTTTTCGGCAGCTCGATATGCCGGTTTTCAGATATCACGGATGGATCATCGAATACCTTCCTGCTCGGCGAACGTACCGGTGGAGCGACAATTTATGCGATGATGACTCCGAATTCAGCGGCTGCTCCCTATGGCCCGTCGAATGGCGGGGGCTGGGGCGATTTCCTGAATGGCGAGCACTGGTTGAGCGGGTCGAGCTATGACGGCACTGTACAGGGTGGGCCGTGCGCGATCAATTGCACGAACCTGCGCAGCGTTGGTTTTCATTGTTTCCATACTGGGGGAGCTCAATTTCTAATGGGAGACGGGTCGGTTCGATTTGTCAGTGCCAACATCGCCTCTTTGACGATGGCCGCCCTGATCACGCGTCGCAAAGGGGAAGTCGTCAGCGATTTCTGAAATCGTCGCTTGGAATCACCCGGGAAGGCAATCTTCCGCGTTATTCGCATTCTCGATTTCGTCTCTTCCTTGTCTTCCCGGTCACTGGTACTCCCGGCCACCGGTCTTTCCTGCTCCTTGGCAGTCGACTTGAAATAGGACTCTATTCATGCCCCAGATGACGCGGCGTGTTCTTCTTTCGGCCCTGATCGTGTGCCTGTGTTCATGCGCCGAGCGCGATGCAGGAAACCATAAGGTGACAGTGCCCGTCAGCGGAGAGGTGTACGTCGACGGCGAGCCGGCGGCTGGCGTCATGGTCATTTGCCATGACGTCAAGGGAGTTGATAAAGAGAATCCTACGCAGTCACGAGCAGACACCGACAGCGATGGTGTATTCCAGCTTTCAACGTACAAGGCCGGCGACGGTGTTCCCGAAGGAGAATACGTATTGACCTTCACTTGGCAGAAAATCGATGTGATGAAGAGGAGACCGGCCGGTACCGACAATCTGAATGATCGCTACAAGGACCCGGCAAAGTCGGAGTTCAAAGTCAGTGTCGAAGAGGGTGAGCCCATCGATCTGGGGCGTATCGATTTGACGACCAAATAGGCCCGCGTTCGTTAACTTTTTGCTCCAAGGGATTTCCTTAATGAACCATTCGACAATGGCGTTTTTTCGCGGATTCATGCGGGGACCACTGAGGTTCGCCGCCTTGATGTTGACGTTCGCCGGTGCGGAATGCTTGCCAGCGGCCGAAAAGCTGGCCAGCCCCGAGATTCCACCGGCGCTCGCCAATTATGTCGCGCGACCCGAACCAAAGTTTCGCTGGGAGCAACGCGATAAGAAGACGATCGACGGCGCGACAATCTACGAATTGAGACTCGTCTCTCAAGAATGGCAATCGATCGTCTGGGAGCACCAGTTGCAGGTCTTTTTCCCGCCAAATGCCCACCCCTTGGCAACCATGCTCATCTGGAACCAGGGTGGTACGGCGAGTGATCGCAGCATGGCGTTCGGGCTCGACCTGGCCCGACGGGTGCAGGCGCCGATCGCCATTCTTTACGGAATTCCTAACCAGCCCCTTCTGGGAGGCAAGACAGAAGATACTCTGATTGCCGAAACCTTCGTGCAGTATCTCGAAACGAAAGATGACACCTGGCCCTTGCTCTTTCCGATGGTGAAAAGCCTCGTGAAGTCTATGGACGCCTTGCAGGAATTTTCGCGGAAGGAATGGTCGCAGCCCCTCTCGGGTTTCGTTGTTTCAGGGGGGTCGAAGCGAGGCTGGACGACCTGGCTCACCGCGGCCGCTGACGCGCGCGTCCGCGGGATCGTTCCCATGGTCATCGATACTCTTAATATGCGCGCTCAGACACCGTATCAGCTCAAATCGTTCGGCAAATACAGCGACCAGATTAACGACTACACGGCGCGGGGGCTGGTGCCCATGCCCGACACGCCCGAAGCCAAGAATCTTTGGGGCATGGTCGATCCATGGGTCTATCGTGAGAAAATTAGAATTCCCAAACTGCTCATCAACGGCAACAACGACGAATACTGGACGAGCGACGCGTTGAACCTCTACTGGGACGACTTAAAGGGCGACAAATGGCTGTTGTACGTTCCGAACGCCGGGCATGGTCTGGAACAGCACATGGCCGACGGAAGTCCTGCCAGCCGCGAACGGGCGGTGAGCGCGCTTGCCGCTTTTACCCGTTCCATCATCAGCGACAAGCCGTTTCCGCAGTTGAGTTGGAAGCATGATGATGTGAATGGGAAAGCGCGGCTTACGGTCGAAGCGCAGCCGCAGCCCCTGGCGGCCCGGCTGTGGATGGCCCGCGCTGCAACGCGAGATTTTCGCCAGGCTCAGTTCAACGAACAGCCGCTAAACGTCGACGCGGGCGCGATCGTCGCACAAATTCCGCTTCCGACCGAGGGCACGGCGCTGTTTTTCGCCGAGCTGGATTACGAAATCGACGGGCAGAAGTATCGGCTATCAACGCAACTGCGCATTGTCGAGCCGAAGAAATAGACCGGCAAAAATAGACCAGGAGAAAGCACCAGCCGCCTTCGCGCGCGACGGCGAAGTGCGGGGCCAGCCGATCGCTTTCAATCGTTCGTCGGTCGCGGTCGATTCGCCCAATGCCCCGAAGGGTCGCTGCCCGAGACGATTACCCCTTTCTGGTTCCAATCCATGTGAGCCCGCACTTCGGCGGCACAGTAGCGCAGCGTGAGTCCGCAGCGGCGGCGGTCGGAATCGTTCGCTTTTGAACCATGAAGCAGCAGATCGCTGTGAATTGACACTTCGCCGGCCTTGAGCTCATCATCGACCGGAGTACCGTATTGCTCGACGTTTTCGATTGTCTGATTCAGCACATTGTGCTCGGTCGAGTCGCTGGGTCGATACGTCAGGTGCCCGAAGTGATGCGAGCCCGACACGAATCGCATGCAGGCGTTTTCGACGTCGGCGTCATCCACCGCCAGCCAGACCGTCACCGCCTTTGACGGAGTGAGCGGCCAGTAACTGGCATCCTGGTGCCAGGCGACGGCCTTGCCGTCATGGGGCATTTTGCAGAAGAAGTGCGAGCCCCAGGCGACGACATCCGAACCCAGCAGATCCTTGACAAGGGCCACGATTCGGCGGTCGGTCAGAATGTCGTAAACCCGGCCGTATTTCGCATGCGCCGTGCTGATGGAATAACTGTCTCCCCCGGCGGCCACCACTGCGGCCAGCAACTTGTCGAAGTAGGCCCGGATTTCGGATATCTGGCCATCGCTGAAAATGCGGATTCCCCGGATGTACCCGTCATGATTAAACCGGGCGATCTGGTCACGCGAGAGAACCTGAGGCGTATCGTTGACCGCCGGATGAAACCGCAAATCGCGCTCGATCTCTTCGAGTTCGCTCTGTCCGGGAATCATATTGAAATTGGCTTTTATCGTCATGGGGTATCTCTTCCAGCAACTCTGTTCATTCTGTAAGCGATTGGGACTATTTCTTTTCTGCCGCAAAAGTGGCCGTAATTGTTGTGCGGAGCCCTCCACGGGGGGTGAAGGCGGCGACGATTTTCATCTGCCGGGGCTGACAGACCGCGACCAGATCGTCGAGGACACGGTTGGTAACGTGCTCGTAAAACACGCCGTGACTCCGAAATCGCTGTAAGTACATCTTGAGCGATTTAAGCTCAATGCACAATTGGTCGGGGATGTAACTGATCGTCAGCTCTCCGAAATCGGGCTGCCCGGTTTTGGGACAAACCGACGTGAATTCGGGGCAGACCGTGTCAATCACGTAATCACGGTTGGGAAACTGGTTTTCAAACGTTTCGAGTTCGTCCTGGAAGTTGTCATGCATCAGGGCATCATAGTGTGCCTCGATGCGCCAGAACAAGTGTTTGCGAGCTGCCCCGTTTCGCGGCCTGGCACAGCCCTGTTGAGTTCAGTTGAGACCTGTTTTTGCAACGAGACACCTCAAATGCCCGGCGGTTCAGAAAAAAGTTTGCATTTCTCTTGCGAAGAGGCGTAAGATCAACGGGTCATTTCTGTTCCCGGCTGCCGCGTTCGGGCTGCTGAATCGTTCGATTCCACCGGTTCCTCGCGCCGCAGTTCAGGTCGTTTGCACATTACTTCTTCGGGAGATCAAAAGATGACAACGCTCAATGACATCCTGCGGGAAAAAGCCCGCGAAGAGTTGTTCGAGATCGAACAAGAGGCCACGGTCTTCGAGGCCGTGCACATGATGAACGAGCACTCCATCGGCGCCCTCATCGTGAGGCGCCGCGGGCAGATGGTGGGAATCTTTACCGAGCGCGATGTCTTGCGGCGCGTCGTGGGCAAGCGACTCGACCCGGCAGTCCTCCCCATCGCCGACGCGATGACGACAGACGTCATCTGCTGCACTCCCGCCACGTCGATTGAAGAAGCGCGGGAGGTCATGAAGGTTCGTCGCGTCCGCCATCTGCCGATCCTGGATGCCGAGGGAGAGGTCGTGGGAATCGTCTCGATTGGCGATTTGAATGCGCACCTGACGACGCACCAGGAGGTGACGATTCACTACCTGCACGAATACCTGCATGGGCGGGTGTAATCGGCCCACCTGCTGCCCATGTGGTCGGCCGCTGTGGCGCCGCCACAGCCGAATGCCCGCGAAGTTTGAGATTCCCGGCGCAATCTGATACGCTGCTCCCGCGGTGACGCAGATATTTGAATTTCTGAATCTGCAAACCCGAGCCTGAAATCGAGTGGGCGGAGCTTCGCGTATGGCGGCCAAGACGATTTTCAAGCGGATCATCGACAAAGAAATACCGGCAAATGTCGTCTACGAAGACGACCGCTGCCTGGCATTTCGCGACGTCAACCCTCAGGCGCCGGTACACCTGCTCGTGATTCCCCGAAAAGAGATTCCTTCTTTGGCCGAGGCGACTGACGAAGATGCCTCCTTGCTGGGACATCTGCTGCTGACGGCCCGAAAACTGGCGGCCCAACTGGGGCTCACTCAGGGTTATCGCGTTGTCATCAACTGCGGTCCCGACGGTGGCCAGTCAGTCGATCATCTGCATTTGCATGTTTTGGGAGGGAGGTCATTGGAGTGGCCTCCCGGATAATTACAGGACAAACACCATGAAAACCCGCTGGATTCGTTGGACGCTGCCCCTTCTGGTCGCCTGCGCCATGGGAGCCATTCTACTGGCCCAGGGCGACGCGCCGGACGCTACAGGAAAGGCCATGTTGCAGGCCGCCACGAAATTTCGCGAGACGCTCGGGAAAGACGAGCTCGCGCAGTGCTCGTTCGCCTTCGACGACGCCGAGCGACTCAACTGGCATTTCATTCCTCGCGTGCGAAAGGGCCTTCCCTTGCGCGATCTCGAAGGTGAATCGCTCAAGGCGGCCCACGCCTTAATCGCCAGCGGCCTTTCAAAGGCGGGCTACGATCAGACGATTAACATCATGAGCCTCGAAGAAATTCTGTTTCTACTCGAACCGGGAGAACGCGAAGAGCGCCGCGAACGCCGCAATCCGGGCAAATATTACCTCAGCATATTCGGCACACCGTCAGCCACCGGCCCCTGGGGCTGGCGTCTCGAAGGGCATCATGTTTCGCTCAATTACACGCTCGACAAAGGCGAAGTCATTTCAAGCACTCCCGAATTCTTCGGAGCCAACCCCGCGCTCGTCGACGCCGGCCCCAAACGTTCGATTCGCGTTCTGGGCACTGAAGAAGACCTAGCGCGGCAGATTCTGAAGCTGTGTACTCCCGAGCAGGCGAAAATCGCTCTTATCGACACCAAGGCCCCCGACGATCTTCGCGTGGGCAGCAATCCGCAAGCCCCCAACCCGCAGCCCGAACTCACCCCGGCGGTGGGCCTGCCCGCCTCAAAGATGAGCGACGATCAGAAAAAGCTGCTGGCCGAGCTTCTGGGCGAGTACCTCAAGAACATGCCGGCCGACGTCTCTGGCCGCCGCCGCGCCGCTTTGATGCGCGCCGGTATCGACGCGATTCACTTCGCATGGTGGGGCGACTCTGAGCGCAATCTGAGGCACTATTACCGCATCCAGGGCCCCACATTTCTCATCGAATACAACAACACGCAGAATGACGCCAATCATGTGCATTCGTACTGGCGTGATTTTGCTGGCGACTTTGGCGTGCCGTTGAAGAAGTAGGGTTGCGTTTGGCGAAACGTTAGGCCGACGGCAAGGCACAGGGTGTTACGCGAGCGTTCGTGATCGGCCGCAGAAGGCGACGTTTTCTGCTGGCTGTTGGTATTCCAGCAGGCCTCTGTTTGTTCGTTCACGTGCCATGTCACAGACTTTGACGCGACGACTCGACGCGATCTATCGCGAAAAATTTCCTGCTTCGGCGAAGCTCTATGAAGAGGGCAAGACGCTCTTTCCCGATGGCGTGACGCACGATGGGCGGTTCCTTAAACCCTTTCCGGTTTACATCGAGCATGCCGTCGGGTCGAAGAAATACGATCCTGACGGCCACGAGATCATCGACTATTGGATGGGGCACGGATCGCTGCTGTTGGGGCACAGTCATCCCGCGGTGGTGGCGGCTGTGCAGCGGCAGGTGGCCCGGGCGACGCACCCTGGAGCCTGTCACGAGCTCGAGATTCGCTGGGGCGCGTGGGTGCAGAAGCTCGTGCGCTCGGCCGAAAGAATGCGGTTCGTCAACAGCGGCACCGAGGCGACGCTGATGTCTCTGCGAATCGCGCGGATCGTGACAGGTCGCCAAAAGGTGCTCAAATTCGCTGGCCACTTTCATGGCTGGCACGACTTGCTCATTCCGGCCGCCGACCCGCCTTACGGCACTGGCGACTACTCGATGCCGGGAATCACCGCTGGCGTTCTCGACGATCTTATTGTCGTCCCGCCAAACGATCTGGCCGCACTTGAGCGGGCGATCGACGAGCAGCACCCGGCCTGCGTCATTCTCGAAGCGACGGGGGGGCACTGGGGCCTGGTCCCGATGCGCGGCCCGTTTCTGAAAGGGGTGCGCGAGCTCACCACACGCAAAGGGGTGATCCTCATTTTCGACGAAGTGATTACCGGGTTTCGTGTCGCGCCGGGGGGGGCGCAAGAGCATTACGATATTACCCCCGACATGACAACCATGGCCAAGATTCTCGCCGGCGGGTTACCCGGTGGATGTCTGGCCGGTCGCGCCGACCTGATGAGCGCTCTCGAGTTCGACAACCGCTGGGGCCAGAAAATGAAACACCCCGGAACGTACAACGGAAACCCCCTCTCGGCGGCCGCGGGGGTAGCCGCCCTCGAAGTCGTTTCGACCGGCGAGCCGTGCCGCATTGCCAATGAAATGGGCCGGCGGATTCGCGCCGGGCTGAATGAACTTTTCGAGCGCAAGAACGTCGACTGGATCGCCTATGGCGAATTCTCGGGAGCGACGATCATTCCCGAATACGTCGGGCCCCGTTCCGATTCCGACGATTTCATTCCCTATGGCAATGCGGTCGAGAAGCTCGACCGCAAGATCGACCCCAAGCTGTCGCACGCTTTTCGCTGCGCGCTGCTCGTAGGGGGCGTCGATTTCTTCGGCTGGCGGGCAATGCTGTCGGGGGCGCACTGTGACGCCGACATCGACCGCACCGTCATTGCCGTTTCCGAAGCGATTGATCTGTTGCGCGACGAGGGTTTGATTCGATAGGTTTCTGGCGAAGAACCCCTCTCGCACCAGAAAAAGCCGCTCTTGCGGGCGCCACGGGCAGACAGAGGATACGCGCTGCACGATGTCTGATCCGAATTCTGAATCTGTCGATGGGGCAGCCCCCGGGTCTGCCCATGGCGAACTGGGCCGTTGCGTCCTCACGTTGGCCATTCCCGCGCTGGGCGAGCAGCTTCTCAATTTCTGCGTGAGCCTCTTCGATACGTATCTGGCCGGGCAGGTCAGCACAGGCGCGCATGGAGTCGGCGTCTACACCGCCACCGTGGGAATCGCGGGCTACATCAGTTGGCTGGCGACGTTGATTTTTGCTCTGGTGGGAACAGGCACGACCGCGCTCGTCGCCCGCTCGCACGGCTCTGGCGATTTTGAACAGGCAAATCGTTTCGCCAACCGCTCACTCACCCTGGCTGGCTGCCTGGGACTGATCGTCTTCGTGCTGCTGACTGCTCTGGCACCCGTTTATGCCCACATGCAGAACATGCAGGGCGAAGCCTACCGCGTCGCCGTCGGGTTCCTGCAGACTGACGCCTTCGGCGAGCTCTTTTTCTGTTATTGCCTGATCGGGTCGGCGGCCCTGCGCGGGATGGGAGACATGCGCTCGCCGATGATCATCCTCGGCGTGGTCAACGTTCTGAATATTGTTCTGGCGTATGTGCTGGTGTTCGGCCTGGGCCCGATCGAGCCGTGGGGAATCGACGGCATCGTGGCTGCCACCGTGACGGCGCGCACCTGTGGTGGCCTGCTCATGCTGGGAGCGTTGGCCCGCGGGGTCAGTGGCCTGAAGTTGCGGTTCGATTATCTCGTGCCGCAGGCGGCCGACAT
>JAYTRB010000213.1:0-3970 GCA_043746425.1 Planctomycetia bacterium | reverse complement strand
CCTTTCCGCCCGACAGTCATTGGCAGCAGGAATTTGAGGCCCTGTTTCCGTACACCGAGACCGACGATCAAGTGACAGCGATCGCGGCCATCAAAACCGACATGCAGCAACCACGACCGATGGACCGGCTGATCTGCGGTGACGTGGGATACGGAAAGACCGAGGTGGCCCTGCGGGGAGCGTTCAAGGCAATTGATTCGGGGCGGCAGGTCGCGGTGCTCGTCCCCACGACGGTTCTTGCCGAGCAGCATTTTCGCACTTTTTCGGAGCGGCTGGCTGAATTCCCATTTAGCATTGAAGTGCTCTCGCGGTTTCGCACGCGCGGTGAGCAGAAGAAAATTCTCGAAGGCCTGGCCGCGGGAACGGTCGATCTCGTCATCGGCACGCACCGCCTGATTCAACCCGATGTTCTGTTCAGCGATCTTGGGCTATTGGTCATTGATGAAGAGCAGCGGTTCGGCGTCGAGGCCAAAGAGATGCTGAAAAAACTGCGACTTGAAGTCGACGTTCTGACGCTTAGCGCCACCCCCATTCCGCGGACACTGCACCTGTCGCTCCTGGGTATCCGCGATATTTCAAATCTGCAGACTCCTCCGCACGATCGGCTGGCGATTGAAACCCGCATCTGCCGTTTCGACCAGGAACTCATTCGCCAAGCCATCATTCGCGAGCTCAATCGCGGAGGGCAGGTGTACTTTGTTCACAATCGCGTGTACGACATTGAGACATTCGCCGATCGAATTCAGTCGATGGTCCCCGAGGCGCGGATTGGCATCGTGCATGGCCAAATGGGAGAGCACGAGTTGGAAGACACCATGGTGGCCTTCGTGTCGGCGAAGCTCGACGTGCTCGTCGCCACGACAATCATCGAGAGCGGCCTCGATATTCCCAACGCCAATACGATCTTCATTCACCAGGCCGACAAATATGGGCTGGCCGACCTGCACCAGCTTCGCGGTCGGGTGGGGCGGTATAAACATCGCGCCTATTGCTATCTGTTGCTGGAAGAAGGACAAAGCCTGTCGGGGACGGCGGCCCGGCGATTGAAGGCGATTGAAGAATTCAGCGAGCTGGGCGCCGGGTTCAAGATTGCGATGCGCGATCTCGAAATCCGTGGAGCGGGAAACATTCTCGGAACCGAACAAAGCGGTCATATTGCCTCGGTGGGGTATGAACTGTATTGCCAGTTGCTCGAAAACGCAGTTCGGCGGCTGAAGAAACAGCCGATCCGCGAAACACGCCACGTCGCCATCAATCTTCCTGTACAGGCATACCTTCCTGGTTCGTTTGTTCCACCCGGCCGGCACAAGATCGACGTGTATCGGAAATTCTCGCGTGTTGAGTCATTGGCGCAACTGGTCGAGCTCGAGAGCGAGCTCCGCGACCGCTTCGGGCCGCTTCCCGACCAGGTCGCAAACATGATCGAGATCAAGCGTTTGCAGCTTCTGGCGCAGGGTTGGCAGATCGACAACATTCATCTTGAAGACGAATGTGTTGTCTTCCTCTACCGCAACCGCGAAATGATCGACAAGCTGGCGGCCGTCTCGCAGAAGCGGCTGCGTATTGTCGATAGCCGCAGTGCGTATCTTCTTTATCAGCCTGGAGATGGGCCAGGAGCGAGCCCCATCGAGGCAACAAAAGCGCTGTTGCAGGCGAACGCGATTCCGCTATAATCCGCCGCGCATTTCCCACCCAGACTCTCCTCAGTCCAGTCGTTGCGCCACGACGACGGGTCACTTCATGGATGATTTTTTCCGCAATAATTTGGAGACTTTTCGCCGCCTCACGATGGCAGCGTTGCTGGTGTTGACGTTCGGTGGTTGCGAGCAGCTTGGCCTGGGCAAGAGCAAGACGACGAACCCGGTCGTCCCCGAGCCCCCGGCCAGAAATCTTGGTTCTGAGTTAAAGGCCAGCGGCAATCGGCCAAAAGCCGCTTCCGTGAAACTCGATGGTTCAGCGGCCGGGAATGGTCCAAACAACATTCCCAATGCGCCTGGCATCGGTAATTCATCGAGCACCGGCTCTCAAGCGGTCGCCAATGTGGCGGCCGAAGGCAACTCGGAAGTCAAGGCTGGATCGTCCGCCGTCATAACGGCCGATGGAACCGAGGAAGCAGAGGAAGCCCGAGATTCTGCCGGAAGCGCGAACGGCAGGAAATCGAAGGTTGCCGCGGGTAGCGAAGATGACGCTGACGACGAGTCGCCAACGTTAAGCGGTAATTCAGCCGCGGCCCAAGAATCGGCGAAATCGGCTAAAAACCAACACACCGAGCATCGTGAGACCGTTGACGATTCCGTACCCGTCGCCGCGCAGGAATCGGGAGCCGACCTGATTTCGCCAATTGAGGTCGAAGGCTCTGGAACGCCGGTCAAGAACGGTGAAATCGCAGCGATGGTCGGGGGGGTGCCGATCTTTGCCGAAGACGTCCTCAACGGAATGCCAGACGAAGTCATCAGACATCTGGCGCAGATTGAACAGGGGGTGGCCGCCGATAAAATTCCGCCCGAAGAGGCGCGGAAGGTTCGGCGGCAACTGATCAATCAGTTTCTACAGCCACTCATCGAACAGGAATTGTTGTTGCAGGCTGTCAAGTCGAAGCTCAAAGACGAGCAAATCACCGCGGCCTCGAAACAACTCGATGCGATGTACAACTCAGAGCACTTGCCGCAGCTCCTGAAATCGAGGGGGTTCGCGAGCGAATCCGAACTCGATCTTGAATTGCGAAGCCACGGATCGAGCGTCGAAGCATTGCGCACGGCCTTCCGCAATAAGCAACTGGCACATCAGTATCTGGGGGCGAAGGTCATGCCCAAAGAGGGTTTCGACCGACCCGATGCACTCAAGTACTACAATGACCACAAACGCGAATATTTCAATGCCGCCAAGGCAAAGTGGGAGCACATTCAACTCAAGTTCTCTGAAAATGGAGGACCGAAGGGGGCCAGAGAAAAGGCAGAGGAGATTCTTGAACGACTTAAAAAGGGAGAGGTCTTTGCAGTGCTCGCCAAAGAGTGTTCCAACGGAACGACCGCCTCAAACGGCGGGCTCTGGGTCTGGACGTCTCAGGGAAGCTATAAAGTTCAAGAAGTCGACAAGGCTGTTTACGAGCAGCCGATCGGCGAGATTGGGCCGCTGATCGAGACGGCGCGCTCGATCGACATTGTTCGAGTGCTCGAACGCACTCCTGCCCACTATCAGGAATTTGAGGAAGTTCAGGACGACATCAAGGGCCACCTGAGAAATACCGCCTATCAGCGGGGCATGCGCGAAGTGATGAAAGATTTGCGAGAGAAGGGATCGATCGAGATTTTTACCGACAAGCTGTGACGAGCGCCGCCAGCGTCAGGGCCGCCGTTTCGATTCGCAATACTCGCGGGCCGAGCGAAATCAGCTGTGCTCCGGCATGCGTGCCAAGGTTTAGCTCAGTGTCGGTAAACCCCCCTTCGGGACCGACCGCCGCGACAATCGGGCCAGCCGACGGCAGGCGCGCTGTCTTGAGCCATTCTCCGGTGGGATGGGCAACCCATGCCGATGGCCCCGCAAATTCACGCTCGACGAACTTTGGCCACGAAATGGGAAAATCGAGCTCCATCAATCGCGAGCGGCCACTCTGCTTGCTGGCTTCGACGATGGTGCGCCGCATTTTGTCGAGCTTTCCTTCGCCGGGTACGACGACGCTGCGTTCAGTGAGAAGCGGCACGAATCGATGCACGCCCAGCTCTGTCGCCTTTTCGATCATCCACGCAAATCGATCTCCCTTGGGAACGGCGGCGGCCAGCACCAGCACCACGGCGGCCTCGGTGTTCGTCACACAGACGTGTGCCACTGTCAGGTCGACACCTCGCGGGGTGATATTCTCCACCGTGGCCGCGGCCTCGAATCCGCATCCGTCGAATAGCGTCACGGTCTGACCGACGCCCATTCTCAACACGTGGACCAAGTGGTGTGCCTCGGGCCCCCCCAGCGTGCG
>JAYTRB010000212.1:0-8441 GCA_043746425.1 Planctomycetia bacterium | reverse complement strand
ATCGACCAGGGGCGGCGGCTGTTTGGCACGCTGGGCTGCGTCAAATGTCATGCCATTACTGCCGACCAGAAAGGAGGTGGCGCACCGAGTCTGACTGAGGCGCGCCGGCGGTTCACAACACTGCACCTGGTCGAGTCGGTACTGCTGCCGAATAAACAGGTCGCCGAGGGCTTTCGGAGCACGACCATTGTGACGGCTGCCGGGCAGGTCGTGACAGGTTTGGTGGTCGCCGATGACGCCGATCGAATCGAGTTGCTTCTTTCCGACGCGACACGGCGCCCGATCGACAAAGCCGAGATTGACGAGCGGAAACTCTCGGAGTTGTCGCCGATGCCCGCCGGACTGGTTAAGACCGTGGCCGAGTTGCAAGATCTGCTGGCATACCTCATGAGCGAGAACCCATCGCCGCCATAGTCCGCGTTATTCAAAATTCGATCGCCTGCATGGCCGCGTGATGCGTCGTCATTCTGCAATGAAGTGGTCGGCACGCCTGAAATTGGCAAGAACCACAAGGAGGGACGATGCATCCCCTCCTAAAGGGCCTCGTTGGGGCTGACTAGCGCGTCGCGTTGGCGCTCTTGGCGGTCGTCTCTGACGCGGGCCGTTTGAAGCGGGCGGCCAGTCGGACACTGGGGGCCTCGATAAACACGTACATCAGATGCGCCACTGCCACACTCGCCGCGATCGCCAATGCCAGCCACAACGTCGCCACTACTGGCGACGGCGACCTTCCTGACACCTCCCAGGCGATCGTCGAGACGATGTGGCCGACCGGAAAATGAATGAGGTACAGGCTGTAGGAGATTCGGCCAAGGTATTGCAAAATCGAAAAATCAAGCCACGTCCCCAGCCGGCCCAGGCGACCGACAGTGTAGATCGAAACGCCGGTGACCAATGCCGTCGAAAGGCCGATCGTCAGGTCGTCCGCACCGTTCGTCTGGCAGGCGTGCAGCAAAATTCGGCCGGCCATTGCACCCGCGTACAGCCAGAACGACCAGCGCGGGATCCGGCCGTCGAGCGCCCACCATGCCAATGATCCCAGAAAAAACATGGCCAAGTACCGGATGATCCACATGTCGTTGTCGTACGGCTGACCGGCAAGATCGATGCCACCATTCCAGACGAAGAGCGATAAGAGCGACAGGGGGGCAAAGACGGTGAAGAGCCCCACACTGCCGGCATCGGCCGGTGTGCGGCGGCTGGCACAGGGAAGCCGCTGGGCAATTCCCTGCCCCACCACAAACAGCACGTAGAACTGCACCTCGATGCACAATGTCCAGAAACCAGCCGACAGGTTGTCGTATTCCAGAATATTCTGCAGATAGAGCACATGACTCGCCAGCAATTGCCACGACAGGGCGGGTTCCATCTTCGACGGAATATCGAGCGGCGAATCGAACCCCAGGTGCAGATGCAGTACCGCGTGCAGCACGAGCACAAAGAGAATCGTCGCCCAATACGACGGATCAAGGCGAATCGACCGCCGCCAGGCGTAGTTCACGGCATACCCCGGCGTGATGAAGGCGTTCCGCAGGCTATAGGCGATCACAAAACCGCTGATCACAAAAAAGACCTGAACTCCGATCCAGCCGTGGTCAAACCAGGTTTGCAGCATTTCCGGGATAAACCTTCGCGAAAGCTGAGTCTCAGGCTCATAGCGGGCGACGTGGTAGCACACCACGCTGAAAGCGGCGATGCCGCGCAGCCCGTCAATGAACGTCAGACGTCCTGCGAATGCGGGTGGCGTGTGGGTTATCGACACGAGACATCTCTTGTTACGGGCACTCGGTTGCGCCACGGCGCAAGGCTGGTTGAAGACTCGCTTACCGCTCGGGCTTAGGAACTCGCCCGCCCGAGCGTTTCCCCCCCCGGCGGCGCTTTCCATTTTTTGTCTTATTTTGTCCCGCCTCGGCGGCGTCTGCTGCCAGGCTCTCGGCGGCCGTCAAAGGCTGGCCCAATTGTTTCTTCAAGGGAATGAGCCGGTCGCGCAACCCGGCGGCCCGTTCGTAATCCTGACCTTCGGCGGCGGCAAGCATTTCGGCTTCGAGTTCGCTGATGAATTCCTGGGTGACAAACTCGCTTTCGCTCTCAATGCCGGCGGCCTTCTGAGCCGTCCGTCGCGCCTCGATCTCTTCTTCGATGCCCTTCTTAATCGCTTTGATAATCGTCGCTGGTGTAATGCCGTGCTGCGCATTGTAAGTCAGTTGCGCTGCACGCCGCCGCTCGGTTTCGTCGATGGCCCGCCGCATGCTGGGAGTAATGACATCGGCGTAAAGAAAGACCTCTGCGTTCACATTGCGCGCGGTGCGGCCGATCGTCTGAATGAGGCTGGTCTCGCTGCGCAGAAAACCTTCTTTGTCGGCATCAAGAATGGCAACGAGCGACACCTCAGGAAGGTCAAGCCCTTCACGAAGCAGGTTTACTCCGACCAGGCAGTCGTATTTGTGCTCACGAAGTTTACGCAGCACTTCGACACGTTCGAAGGCATCGAGTTCGGAATGCAGCCACGCGCAGCGAATGCCCTCTTCCTGAAGGTAGCCAGACAGATCTTCGGCCAGACGTTTTGTCAGGGTCGTTACCAGCACCCGCTCGCTGACGGCGGCCCGGCCGCGAATCTGTTCGATCAGATGCTGCACCTGCCCTCGCGCCGGTGCGATGTGAATCACCGGGTCGATCAGACCTGTCGGGCGAATCATCTGCTCGACCACTACGCCCCCCGTTTGCTCGAGTTCCCAGTCGGCGGGAGTAGCCGACACGAATATCGTCTGCAACCCCCGCCCCCGCCATTCGTCGAAAGTCAGCGGGCGGTTGTCGAGCGCGCACGGCAGCCGGAAGCCGTGTTCGACCAGAGTCGTCTTACGTGACCTGTCGCCGGCGAACATGGCGCGCACCTGCGGGGCCGTCACGTGCGATTCGTCGACGAACATCAGCGAATCCTTGGGGAAGAAATCGAAGAGCGTGTACGGGGGTTCGCCTGGCTTGCGTCCCGACAGCGGCCGGCTGTAGTTTTCAATTCCAGGGCAGTACCCCACCTCTGCGAGCATTTCGATGTCGAATCGCGTACGGGCCGCCAGACGCTGCGCCTCGACCAGCTTTCCTTCGCGGCGGAAGTAGGCCAGCCGTTCTTCGAGTTCGCCCCGGATCTCTTCGATGGCGTGGTTGATGCGATCCTGCGGCAGCACGAAATGCTTCGCAGGATAGATGTAAATGTCGTCGAGGCGACGGACCTCGGCCCCCGAAATCGGGTTGATCTCGGCCAGGCTTTCAATTTCGTCTCCCCATAACTCAATGCGATAGGCGAATTCCTCATACGCCGGCCAGCACTCGACCACGTCTCCCCGCACTCTAAACTTGCCCCGCGTAAATTCGAAATCGTTGCGATCATATTGAATGTCGATGAGTTTGCGCAGCATTTCGTCGCGGTTGATCGATTCTCCTTTGCGCAGAGGCAGCATCATTTCAAGGTAGTCTTTTGGCGAACCCAGTCCATAGATGCAGCTCACCGTGGCGACGACGATCGTGTCGCGCCGGCTGACGAGCGCGCTGGTCGCCGATAGGCGCAGGCGGTCGATTTCTTCGTTGATCGACGAATCCTTCTCAATATAGATGTCTCGCTGCGGAATATAGGCCTCAGGCTGATAATAATCGTAATAGCTGACGAAGTAACTGACGGCGTTGTGGGGAAAGAACTCGCGGAACTCAGAAAAAAGCTGGGCCGCCAGTGTCTTGTTGTGCGACAGTACCAATGTCGGCCTTTGTAAGCGGGCGATGACGTTGGCCATCGTAAACGTTTTGCCCGACCCAGTGACCCCCAGCAAAACCTGGTCGGGCTTTCCTGCCAAAATTCCCCGCTCAAGCGCGTCAATCGCCTGCGGCTGATCGCCTGCGGGTTGAAAATCACTGACCAGTTGAAAGGGGGGCATGTCAGACCTGTTGATTCCGGTTCCGCAAACCTACGGGTGATAAGTCACAAGCTGGCGGCCTGCTGCCACGATGCTATTCGATCTCGAACAGTCCTGCCCGGTCGCCGCAGAAGGGGTTCGTGCGTTTTTCGCGACCTATCGTCGTCGTGTCGCCGTGGCCGGGGTAGATGATCGTGTCATCGGGAAGCGAAAAAAGCTTCGTGCGAATCCCTCGGACGAGCAATTCCTGATCTCCCTCGGGAAAGTCGCATCTGCCGATGCTCCCCCGAAAGAGGACATCTCCCCCGAAGACGAGGTTTGGCGATTCGCTGCGTAAAACATACGCAATGTGGCCGGGGCTGTGACCGGGAAGATCGAGAATCTCCAGCTCGAAACCTGCCTCAGCCACCACGTCTCCTTCAGACAGAAGGCGATCGGCGGGGGGGCTGGTTACACTGACGCCGCCTAAAGCGCTCAGATTGGCCCGTGCGTCGGTAAGCATCGGCGCATCGCCCGTGCCAATCAGAATCGGCAGATCGGGCCATTCGCGTCGCAGGGCCGCGTTTCCGGCGATATGGTCGGCATGTCCGTGCGTCAGCAAGATGGCCGCGGGGGTTAACGCCTGCTTCCGCAGCGCGTCGGTAATCTGGTGTGGCTGAAAGCCGGGGTCAACGACGAGGCAGTCGGCCCGGTTCGGGCGACGGATGATCAGCGTGTTTTCCATGAAAGGGGCGGAAACGATGACTTCGATGTGCATGAAAACGGCGTCCTTCGAATTGGCCTGCTTAAAAAATGACTGGCTCCGAGCGACAGCCCTCGAAGAAAACCCGATGTTGCGCGGCGCCTGTCCCCCTTTTTCAACAGGCTCCTAAACGCGACTTTCCGTTTTGCCAGCAAATCTCTAGAATACTGAGGGCAGGCAAGATTGCCCAGCGTTGGCCGCTACCAGGAATTGTCGAGCCGAACGAATGTCGTTCGCTGGCAACCCGAAACCACAGGCATGAAATGTCTCGACCCAAGGTGAATTTGAAGAATCCGGTATTGGCAGCAATTCTGGCATTTATGGTTCCCGGCCTGGGGCATTTCTATCAGCGGCGCGTTTTCAAAGGGGCTTTGTACTGCGTCTGCATCCTGGGAACATTTTTTACGGGCCTGAGTATCGGGCACGGACAAGTCGTCTATTTCCACTGGAAACAGCCCGATAATCGCACTTATGCGTATCTGTGCCAGGTCTGGGTCGGGCTTCCCGCCCTGCCGGCGTTGGCCCAGGCCAAGCTGCGTTCGAAGGAAGCCTTCGACCCGAATTACGTCCCCCGCAGATTTACTTCACATTTTGAAGGAACGCTGAGCGATTCCAGCTTTCCCGACGGCAAGGCGATCGGCAAAGTGGCCGGTACGATCGAGCTGAAACCCAAGCAGCCCGATAGTCCCAAATATTGGCAGGGCATTGTAAAAGGGATCGTCACGACCGCCGAAGGAACCCAAAAAATTGAGGGCGAGTTAGAGCGCAGCGGGCCCGGCTGGCTGGAATCCGAGGTCGCTCCCTGGTACGAGCGGCGAATTGCAGGACAATTCGTGGGTCGCGTCGCAGATGAACCGGCCGAAAATTTCAAACTCGATGGTTACATACCGCGCTCGCTGTGGAACTCTTTTGAAGCTCCCTTGCAAGACCCACGGTCGAACGAGATTGCCGGAGACCCCAGCGACCTCGATCGGGCTCACAAAGAGCTCGGCAGTCGCTTTGAATTGGGGGTCGTCTACACGATGATCGCCGGGCTTTTAAACATTCTGGCGATCTACGACGCTTTAGAAGGGCCGGCCTACGGCGAGGAAGAAGAAGAAATCGAAAACAGCAAACCCCCTCTCATTCCGCAAACGACGTAAACGCCGATTCGGCAGGTACACGATGTGGCATATCGATCTTTTGGCGGCAGGCCCCGGAGGCCTCAGCCGCGTCTGGTTTCTGTTTCCGCTGATTGTCATTATCAGTCTGGTTTACAGCGCCAGCCGCTATGAGGTTTCAGAGCGAATCGTTCTTCGCGCCGGCCGGCTCTGCGTGCAGATTACCGGCTTCATGGCCGCTGTGCTGGGTCTTTTGGCGTGGTTGTCGTCGGGGCTGTAGCTTGCGAAACGGCGTCGGGTCGGCTACAAAGTTTGATTCCCCAGACGATGACTCAAATATAATCCCGCAGATCGTTTTGAATTGGCAGGCAGGCAGATCATGGTTTTGCGTCCGCGAACACAATACGTCAAGGCACTCAAACAAAAACGCTGTCCCAAGTGCGGTGTTCTCGTCAACCGCAGGGTGCGCTGCAAAGTGTGCCACAAGAAGCTGAAGACCTCGTAATCACCCCCCGGCGATTTACTCGGCCTGGGCTGCGGCCGCAATCAATACTGGGCGACATTCGGCCCGCTGCTCGCTGGCGGCTGCAAGCGGAATGAAGTCTCTTCCCGGCCGCGAAACACGCGATTTATACGGGGTGGACGTAATTCGTTTCGAAGAGCATGCTCAAATCGAGATGCGGTCCATGAAACCAATGACCGCCTCGAGAGCTCCGGCGATTCGGGCCGGATCATGTGCCTTACACGCCTGCTCAAGCTCGGCCGACAGCTCCGACAGTCTGGGAAATCCGAACCCGCCGCCAGCCCCTTTCATCTGGTGCGCCTGCGACTGCAATGCGTCGTATGCTCCCGTGCGATGGGCAGCGGTCATCCCTTCGCGGCGTTCGGGAATCGCTTGCGCGAACACCTCAAGCAGCTCGCAAAAATCGGGGTCGTCCGCAAATTGCGATCGGACAGAATCAGCAGCCGCGTCGGAGTGAAGCATGGGGATAAATTCCGTGGGTTTTTCGATGGACTCGCGTAGCCCAAATCATTCATACCCCTGGTAATCGAATTTTCAGAGTAATCGAATTCTCAGAATTTGGGGCGGCACGGCTGGTGGTGCCCATTGTCACATCAGTTCGGCAGTGAGTACGTTGGCGTTGTATTTTTCAGGCTGAAGTATCATTCGCAAAAACAGGTCGCGAATACATCAGGCAGCCCGTTCATGCGCTGCAGCTTCGACGATTTGGCGCGAATGCAGTGACTGTGCCTCGTGCAGCATTGTTCCGGACTGGGCCGTGGTCTCGTGCAGGCGAATTCGGCCGGTCATTCGACCAACATGATGACTGAAGTGCATAATCAAGCCGGAAACCACGACGGCTCCGAAGCAAACAGCCAGCGCGATTTGATCGTCTGACGCCTGGTGAAGGATTTCCGACACAGCACTGCCTCCATAAACGAACTGGGAAAGAAAGAAGCCGCACGGTTATCTTCGGACGCCGGGCACACAGGCTGAAGCCCCGGTGTTCTCGCCCCCCCGAACCTACCTTTCCCTACATTTGGCCTACCACGCCCGGTAATTGTCTCCTAAAATGTCGCCGTCGAGCCCCCCCTTTCCTCCCCCCCACAGTTTGGCGCAAGGCGCCAATTTCATATCGGAGTCTCCCAATGCGAAGCATCGGTATTCTGTCGACGGTCGTTTTGTATTTACTCTTGGCGTCGCCAGCGACACCCTCGACGAGTGCCGAAGACCTGCCCCCGGCGGGAAAAAAGATCGCCGAAAAGCCCGCAAAGAGTGCCGAAAAACTCAGCGACAAAGAGGTCTCTCGGCAATGGGCCGAATTGCTGGCCCGTCGCGAGAAGATTTCGAAAGCCGTCGACAAACTTGTGCAGGATTTCGATTCGGCCGACACCCAGCAAAAAAAGAAACTCAAGACGACGTTCGACCAACTCAATGAAGAGTTCCAGAAGGAAGTCGCGCCCGGCCTGCAGGAACTCGGCCCCATCGTCTACAAGAAAGACCCCACCGATCCGCTGGCGGCTCAGTTTGTCATCGGCAATCTGCTCCCCCGCCAGAACGATCAAGCGGTTCCTGACGAAAACTATGTCAAGATTGCGACGATCGTGAAGGGGCTGACCCGCACCGACAAAGACAGCAAATTGCTCGTCGAGAACATCCTCGGTCGGCTGCTCGACGCGCAGCGTTTCAGCGAAGTAATTTCCATCGCCGATAAACTCGCCGAATCGAAAGATGTAAGTGCTCAGATCCTGATCATCGACAGCATCGCGAATCTCAGCAACAGCGATTTCGATCGCGCGGCGGAATTGGCCAAGCGCGCCGCCGATTTGCCAGATGCCGGCCCCGCCGCTGCCCATGTCCTGAAAGACAGCGAAACCTACGTGGGGTTCTGGAAAAAAGAACTGGAAATCCGGGCGAAAGAAGCCGCGGCCAACGATCTTCCTCGTGTTCTTCTTAAAACGAGCAAAGGAGACATCGTTCTTGAGTTGTTCGAGAATGAAGCCCCCAACACCGTGGCCAATTTCATCAGTCTGGTCGAGGCCGGAAAGTATGATGGGACCCAGTTCCACCGTGTAATTCCAGGATTTATGGCTCGTGGGGGAGATCCCAATACGCTTGATGACGATCCTGAGAATGACGGGTTTGGAGGGCCGGGTTACACCATCGCGTGCGAGTGCTACAACGGACAGGCCCGC
>JAYTRB010000211.1:0-12491 GCA_043746425.1 Planctomycetia bacterium | reverse complement strand
AAACTACGATCGTTTCGACAGGTGTCACCCCTCAACCTTGCACATTCGCTACAATCGGGATAAATTCACATTTTTAAGCCTTGCGTCGTGTTGGGCGCGCCGGGCGCGTGTCGCAACTTAATCTGCGCCATGCAGTTGTGCATCAGCGCAATGGAGTGTGCCGAGTGTTTGTTTCCGCATCCACCCGTTGTTTTTCCGACAAGTCTCTCGAGGAAGCGTGTTACCTCCTCGATGACCTGGAGTTCGACCGACTCGAGCTCTGGATGGACGAAAACCATAGCCAGCTAAAGCCGTCTGCGGTCGTCCGCGATCCAGAAAGTTTCTGTATCCGGTATCGCGAGATGACGCGCCTGACGCCGGTCGCGTTTTGCCTCGATACCGACATTGATCCCGTGGGGTTTCACGTCCTCACCCGCGTTGCCAAGCAGCTCAAAGTGGCGCAGATCACGATTCCTGCATCGAAATTGGGAACACCGTTCAATTCCGAAATCGACAGGCTGCGGGAATTCTTCAACATCGCAAGTCAGGACGGAATCCGCGTCTCGATCAAGACAAAAATCGGCCATCTGACGGAAGATCCCGACACGGCCGTTGAACTGTGCGAAGCGGCCCATGGTATCGGATTGACACTCGATCCCAGTTATTACCTTTGCGGCCCCCATCGCGGCGGCCTCTACGATCAGGTCTATCCGCACGTGTACCACGTGCATCTCCGCGACACGACACCCGACCAGATTCAGGTGCCGGTCGGCCTGGGCCAGATTGATTACAGCCGCGTCATCAGCCAGCTCGATCGCGTTAAATACACCCGCGCGCTGTCGGTTGAAATTCTCCCTGAATTGGGAGACCCTGCGGGCCACCTGACGGAGCTGAAGAAAACGCGGCTGTTGCTTGAGAGCATGCTGTAGTACAACAATCATCGACCCGCGGGTCGGTCGGTATCTTCCAGCCCGCGGGTCGGTATCCTCCAGATCGGGTCGCCGACGATCTTGGATGCGTCGCCCCCCGGGCGTCCGCACGAAAACATTGCCTGGGCCGGTGTGGATCGCCAGATGAATGACCCATCGCCAGTACAATTTCGGGAAATACCGCCGGTCGGCGACATCTTGAGCCTGCCGGCGATCGGGTCCTTGATCGATCAACGCGGACGTGAGAATGTTCTTGCGTGGGTGCGTACGGCCGTTGCCGAGGTTCGCCAGCGACTCTCTGCCGGCGTTTTTAACGGATCGGGCAGCCGCAAGGAATTGACCGAACTGCTTTTGCAATCCGTACGGCAACAGGCCACTGACGATTCGAGCCGCATGCTCGCCGGTGTCATCAACGCCACAGGCGTAATTCTGCACACGAGCCTGGGCCGCGCCCCGTTGTCTGCGGCCGCCATCGCGGCGATCGCCCGCACGGCCGCCGCGTGCAATCTCGAAGTCGAGCTCGAAACCGGCAGCCGGAGCTACCGCGGCTACCAGTTACAATCGGCCTGGCAGCGGCTCACCGGTGCCGAAACCTCACTCATCGTCAACAACAACGCAGCCGCGACGGTGCTGGCCCTCGATGCTTTGTGCCGGGGGAAGGAAGTCATCATTTCGCGAGGCCAGTTGATCGAAATCGGCGGATCGTTTCGGCTGCCCGACATTTTCCTCCAAAGCGGAGCGATTCTGCGAGAAGTGGGTACGACAAACCGAACACACCTGGCCGACTACGAACAGGCGATTGGCCCCAACACGGCTGCGATTCTGCGGGTTCATCCCTCGAATTATCGCGTCGTCGGGTTTGTCGAAGAACCGACGATTGCCGAACTTAGCCCGCTGGCGCATCAGTATGGGCTGGCATGTGTGGATGATATCGGCAGCGGCTGCCTGGTCGATACGACGCGGTTCGGCCTGCCAGCCGAGCCGACGTTTCAAAAGAGCGTGGCTGCGGGAGCCGACCTGGTTTTGGGAAGCGGCGACAAACTGCTGGGAGGACCGCAATGTGGAATCCTGCTGGGTCACGCCGCGATCATTGAACGATTGCAGAAGCATCCTTTGGCGCGGGCCTTTCGCATCGACAAACTGACTCTGGCGGCGCTGGCGGCGACACTCGAGGTCTATCTGCGTGGCGCCGCCGAACAGGAAATTCCCACGCTGGCGCTGTTGGCGGCCTCGTCCGACGATCTTCTCGCCCGTGCCTGTCGCATTCGCGACCTTACGACAAGGCTGCACGAGGAACGGACAAAGGGGGGTGCCGCGACTGATGATGCCGATTTGAAATCCGAAAATTGCCATCTGAAAATTGAAGTGTCGATCGACGAGGCCCCCGTGGGGGGTGGGTCGCTTCCCGGCGCCGTGCTGCCCACGGCGGTCGTGCGAGTCAGTCACGCGCATCATTCGGCCGATGAACTGGCCCGCAGGTTGCGGCTGGGGACGCCGCACCTTTTCGGACGCATCCATGAAAACGTCGTTCTTCTGGATCTGCGCAGCGTGCTTCCCGTCGACGACGAGCAGATCGTCGCCGCACTGCGAGCAGACTGGCCATGACTGAAATTCTCAACCACAACGTTGAACGGCCACACCCCGTTTCGAGAAGAGTTGCAACCTCCATCAAGCGGTTGGCGAAAGAGTCGCTGTCGAAGCCGCACCAGCAATTCGAACACCCCCTCATCGTCGGGAAGGTTGACAACGGCGCTCGGCCCCGCGTGAGCAACCCAAGTCTAAAGTGCCGACTGATCTGTGACCCGCCCCTGGGACGTCGGTCAGACAAGCTCACGTACGCCGGGGCCCATGAGATATGATCTCAACCCTTCCCTCCCGTGATCTGGTTCTGATCGGCGCCGGGCATACGAATCTTCACATCGTTCGCATGTGGCGGATGCGACCCATTCCCGATGTTCGGCTTTCGGTCGTTTCCACTTTCGGGCGGGCCGCGTACAGCGGCATGCTGCCGGGGACACTGGCCGGGCTGTACCAGCCCGAAGAAATGGAAATCGACCTGTATCGGTTCGCCGAAAGCTGCGGCGCGCGGTTGATTGTCGACGAAGTCATTGGCTTTGACCCCGACATTCGGCGGGTGCTGTTTGCCGACCGGCCCCCGCTGCGCTATGACGTGGCCTCAATTGGCATCGGTTCTGTTCCCGGGCAACGCGAAGTCTGGGCCGGACATCCCTGGATCTTGTCGATCAAGCCGATGGCCACCTTTCAAACGCGTTTTGAAGAGCGTCTGGCAGAAGGCCTACGTGCCCAAAAGAAGGGGGTGAAAGTGCGTGTGGTAGTCGTGGGCGCTGGCGCCGGCGGAACAGAAGTCGCGTTCGGGCTCGCCGTTTCGATGGAGGGCCGCGGAATTGCGGCGCAGGTTTCGCTGCTCGACTCCCATACAGAGATTCTCGCTGGCCATTTGCGGCAAACAATCGGTCGCACGCGACGAGAGTTAGAACGCCGCGGTATTGCCCTGCACCTCGGGCGGCGGGTGACGCGTATCGAGGGCCCACCTGACACTCAGATTGTATTCGACGACGGTGCGACGTTGGCCGCCGACATCGTCATCTGGGCGACGGCCGCTGCCGCCCCCCCCGTGCTGGCCAACTTTCGACTGCCGAAGACCGACGATGGCTTTCTGGCCGTTCGCCCGACACTGCAAACAACAGCCGATTATCCCGTCTTCGTCGTCGGCGACACGGCCAGCTTTGGCAGTCAGCGGCTTCCCAAAGCCGGGGTATTTGCCGTCCGGGAAGGTCCGATTCTGTGGGAAAACTTGCAGCGAATTTTCGCCAGCCGCGAACTCGTGCCCTACGAGCCGCAGCGCGGGTTTTTATCTCTGCTTTCGACCGGCGATGGTCAGGCCATAGCTGAATACAAGGGTCGTTCCGGACACGGTCGCTGGGCCTGGAAATGGAAGGACTATATCGATCGAAAATTCATGCGCATGTACCGCGACTACACCCCCCGCTCGCTGATGAACGGGCAAGCGGCCAGCGTAAGCCCCCAGCCAGCGGGTCACGCGAATCCTGGCATGACGCCTCGCATGCGCTGTGCGGGCTGCGGCGGAAAAATCGGCGCCAACATCCTCTCGGCCGCTCTCCAGCGGCTCCCGATCGCGACCGACCAAGGCACCACACTGGGCCTGCGAACCCCTGACGATGCCGCCGTGATTGACCGCCATGCGGCGCCCGTTGAGGTGCTCTCAGTCGATTTCTTTCCAGCATTTATGGATGATCCGTATCTGGTGGGGCGGGTCGCGGCGCTCAACGCTCTCAGCGATTTGTGGGCCATGGGTTCTGAACCTCTGGGAGCCATGGCGATTGTGACGCTTCCTGAAGGTTCGCCGACACAGCAGACAGAACTTCTCTTTCAATTGCTCGCCGGGGGCTTGCGTGAACTGACTGACGCGCATGCAACACTGTGGGGCGGCCACACCACTTTGGGGCCCGAACTGACGATCGGCTACGCTGTCGCCGGCAAGCTTTGCGGCCACGCACCGTTCACGAAATCAAACCTGCGCCCGGGTGATCAGTTGATTCTCACCAAGGCGCTCGGCACGGCCACGTTACTGGCCGCCCACAGCCAGAGTCAATGCCCGGCCCGATGGCTGGAAGGCATGCTGCAGCAAATGCTGGGCAGCAACGCCGAGCCGGCGCGCCTGGCCCGCAATTTCGACGTGCAGGCTGTAACAGATATCACCGGATTCGGCCTGGCGGGACATCTGCTCGAGATGCTCGATGCCAGCCGTGTCTCAGCCCGCTTGTCGTTGGCAGCCCTGCCGCTTCTGACAGGCTTTTCCGAATTGAGCGCGACGGGCATTCGCAGCAGTCTCGACCAGGCAAATCGCGAAATCGAATCGCGCTGCCAAATCGAACACCCGCAGCTCAGAGCGCGCCCCGCGTACCACGCACTGTTCGATCCCCAGACTTCTGGGGGGCTGCTGCTGGGCGTACCGGCCGGGCAGGCGGCGGCGTTTCTAGCGGAATTGAAAAAGTTCGGCGCTTCAGCCGCTGTCGTCGTGGGAGAAGTGCGCGAGGCGGCCGAGACTCCGGAATTGCAAATTGTAGAATGAATTCCCGCGCGGCTCAGACGCCAACACGCGAATCCCGTGCGATGAGGGGCGCTCGCTAGGGCGCCGTCGAAGATCGCGTCGGAGCGGGAACTGTGGTGCCGGCGGCATCGCCTTGATTGACGATGACCGCGCCATGCTGATTGATGTTTTTTTCGACTTCATCCAGCAGTTGATCGACGCGAAAGGGCTTGTAAAGCACCGATTTCAATCCCTGCTGCCGGGCCTTGACGATCGAATGACTCGGGTCGTAGCCAAAACCCGTCATCAGAATGACAGGCAGTTGCTTCTGGCTTTCGCGCACCTGGCAGAAACAGTCGTAGCCCGTCATATCGGGCAGGCGAATGTCGGCCAATACGACGTCGTACTGAAACGAACGAGCCATCAGCAGCGCTTCTTCGCCGTTATGTGCCGTTTCGACTTCACAGCCGTAGCGTCCCAGAAATTCGTGAGCCGCCCGGCGAACCGATTCGTCATTGTCGGCTACGAGCACGCGTTTTCCGCGAAGCTTGGGCCGCTGCGGCCTAAGCGGAAGCGGTGAATGTGCGACTTTGGGGGCGATTGATTCACCCACTTTGTGGATCAGAGAGCGAACGTCGCGTGTATGCTTGAGGATGCGCTGCAAACGCTGGCAGACGTTGGGGTCGTGCCCGATGTACCGCTCGAGAATCCAGGCGGTATCATTGAGCACTTCATCGACCGGGTTGGCCACCTCCCGCAAAATCGTCTCGGTGCTTTCGGTGGCCGTCGTCATCTTTTCGGCCACAAGCAATTCGAGCGTGTTGAGCGCGACGGCCACTTCGCGACTGAAGAGTTCCAGAAATTGCAGGTCGTTTTCATTGAACGCGCCGGGCTGCGGGCTCTCGACATTAAACGTGCCGAGAATCTGGTCGTGCAGAATCAGCGGCACCGTCAGCGAACTGCGGGCGTTGGCCGCCCCAATCAGATACAGAGGATCGTTGGTGGTGTCTTCGCAGAGATAACTCTTGCCGGTGGCCGCGACAAACCCCGTAACACCGTTTGCCTGCGGTCGCGCATACAATTCGCGAGACTCGGCCTCAGGCACCATTCCCACGGTGAGCAACGGCTCAAGCTTCTGGGTAGCCCGGTCGAGCAGGCGAATTTCGACCGTCTCGAATTCCAGCAGATCTTTCGTGTAGTGAATGATCCGCGATTTCAGTAATTCGACCCGGTCTTGCACGCTCATTTCGAGCAGTTCCGGCGGAGAGAGGTCGCCCAGTTCCAACCCTGCCTGATAGATCGCGCTCAACTTCTGCTGCTGCAGGATCTCGGCAGATACGTCCCGGACAGAGACGACCAGATAGCACGGAACGCCCGATCCCGAAGAAACGACCGGGGTAGCATGTACCTGAAAATAGGTCTTTTCGCCCAGGCGGAGTGTACTGCGGGCCGCCGCGCCCGTCCCCAGTGCCGTGTGAAATGGGCTGAGGTCGGGGCCGAGAATCTCAGGCGCCCCAAAGGCATCATAAAAACCGACATTAATCAGTGATTCGTTGGAACCCGACTGCTCCTGAAACCGACGGTTCGTCCATAAAACTCGGAGTCGCGCATCGAGAATTGCCAGGCCATCGGGAAGCTGCGAGAGAATTCCCCCCGCCTGCGGCAAGAGGCTGGCTTCGCACAATTGGGCGACATCGGCGTCCAAAAGGCAGATTCCCGAGAATTCCCCCCCGCGCAACAGGGGCAGGGCATCCTCCATGCAGTTGGCTCGAACCGGTACAAAGCGGCCTGCCAGTGCGGAGACCAAAGACTCGGCCTGCTCGCTCTTACCGCCGTACACAAGGATGCGTGGCAAATCCGACACTGCTGACGACTCCAGCTGAAAAACGCGCTAGTCCGTTCAATTGTAGGTTAACCCACCCAAACGGGCAACTCCACGCACTCCACCCGTCCTCTACAGATCGACATTCAGCGGCCACTCTCTTCGCTGCAACACGAGGTCAGACCGGTTAATCCCATCCGCCTGTCATCTAAATCGGCTTCAGGGGCCGGCTCATTGAGACGATCGTGCGCCTTTGGCAGGGAATCGCCTCCGGTACTTGAGGGGGGCACAAAAATCCACTTGGGTGCCGCTACGTCCAGCACGACTGATACGAAGTGAACATAATTGATCTCGCCGATTTCTCGATCGGGCTTTGACAGCCTTCACCGAAAAAAGACGATTCAAACAGCGTTCTTCAAAATTTGTGCGGCCTCAGGATCGGCCAAACAAATCTACACACTGAACCGCACGACGATCTCGTCGCCGTCGCGCATGACATGATCTTTGCCCACTGTCTGATAGAGATTCGCCGCCTTCACCTCCCGCTCAGAACCCAGACGCAGCAGGTCATCGACCGCCATAATCTCCCCCCGGATGAAGCCCCGGGCGAGGTCGGTATGAATGGTGCCAGCCGCATCGAGGGCGGTCGAGCCTCGCCGCAGCAACCAGGCCCGTACCTCTTTCTCGTCAGACGTGAAAAACGTGATTTGCTCGGTCGCTTCGAATATGGCGCGCAAGACCCGGTCGTGCGAGGGTTCACCCAATCCGAAGTCGGCGGCGAATGCCGCGCGCTCAGTCTCGTCGAGCGCCTGAACTTCGAGCTCGAGCCCCAGCGGCGCAGCGACCACCTGGTAGCCAGACGCCTCCAGCTTTTGCACCACCGCCTCATCCACCGTTGCATCGGCCGTATTCAGCAGAATCAACTGCGGTTTGCGTGTCAGCAGCGAGAACGACTTCGTCGCCTTTTCCTGATCGAGCGTGAACTCCACCGATCGCAAGAGCGTGCCCGCCTGCAAAAGTTGCTCGATGGGCTCAAGCGCCAGCAGTTCCTCCTGACATTCCTCGCGGTCGGGGCGGTTCTTCTTGACGCTCACGTGCAGTCGTTCTATGCGGTTTTGCAAAACAGCCAGATCGGCCAGAATGAGGTCATCTTCAAACGACCGGGCATCGGCGACCGCATCGCCCCCTGCATAGGCGCCGACCACATGCACCAGCGCGTTGGCTTCACGAACAATGGAAATCCGTTGATTATTGCTCTCGCCCTGATCGCGGCTGAGGCCTGGCGTGTCGAACAGTTCGACCTTGGCCGGAGAGATCTTTTTGGGATTGTAGAATTTGACCAGCCCGTCGAAACGCGGGTCGGGAAGCGTGGCCATGCCCACCTGCCCCACATGCGATTTCGAGGGATCTGGCCGGGTTTGGGTCAGCAATTCGAAAGTGCTGCTTTTTCCGCTTCCCTGATAGCCCACAAGGCCGATTCTCATACGTCACGCCACTTTCTGTGGTCGGCACATTCGCTGTGCCGCCTAAGCTACGAAAACAATTGCCCCCGTCCCGTGGGTTCGAAGGCATTTCGATAATGCACGATCTGCGGTTCTGCCGTGGCACCTTCCCACACGATTGACACCACGTCAAAGCGCGCGGGCTGGTCGAGCAGGCGATGCCGCTTGAGATACGCCAGCGCCAACCGTGTGAGCTGTGCCTGTTTGTTCGCATCGACCGCTTCGTGCGGCTGGCCGGCCACTCCCGAACGGCGGGTTTTCACTTCCACAAAAACAAGGCACGCCTTGTCGCGGGCGATGAGATCGAATTCGCCTTGAGCCGTGCGATAGCGACGCGCCACAATCTTGAAGCCCTGCCGGCGCAGGTAGCGCGCCGCCACCCGCTCGCCTTCGTCTCCCAGCCAGCCTGACAGCCAACCCGCCGAAGCCGGCGCATACGTCCCAGAAAACAGTCTCGATTGCATCAGCTTCGAGACGAATCGGGGAAGTTTCACGTTCTGCCTCGCCGCAGCGTTTGAGAGGTCCAAAGGTCAATCAGTGCGAACAGCATAGACGCCGTCCGAATTCGACCCCCCGCGTCTTCTCGATCAGCTCTTTTTGGATTCTTTGGGTTCTCTGGCTTCCCGACGTTCTGTGAGCCGCGTCGATTTGCCGATGCGGTCGCGAAGGAAGAACAGCTTCGCGCGGCGGACTTTGCCGTGGCGCACAACTTCGAGTTTGGCGATCTTGGGCGAATTGACCGGAAAGCTGCGCTCGACCCCTTCGCCCCCCACGATCCGTCGCACGGTAAACAATTCGCGAGTCCCGCTTCCCCGGCGGGCAATTACCACACCGTTGAAAATCTGAATGCGCTCTTTGTCGCCTTCAAGAATGCGGGTATGCACGTTGACGGTGTCGCCGATCGCAAATTCGAGCGGCTCGGCCCGCAGGCTCGAGGCTTCGACCTGCTTCATGATTTCGGTCTGTTTTCTGGCAGCCATGATGACAATTCCCTTTCAGTTGAACGACATTTAAATCAATCTTCCAGCGAAGTCTGCCCCGCACTCTCGAGCAAATCGCTCCGAACCATTCGTGTTCTGGCCCGGCTGGCCTCTTCGCGCCAGGCTGCGATCCGGGCGTGATGCCCTTCCACCAGCACTTCGGGAACTTGCATCCCACGATATTCACGCGGACGCGTATATTGCGGATATTCCAGCAGCCCCGAATCGGCGAATGATTCGTATCGGCTGCTGGTTTCGTCTCCCAGAACACCCGGGATGAGCCGCATGACCGCATCGACAATCAGCATCGCCGGCACTTCCCCGCCGTTCGTCACGAAATCACCCACCGAGACCTCTAAGGGCGCCAATCCCAGCCGGATGCGCTCGTCGAAGCCTTCGTATCTTCCACACAACAAAAGCAGCCGTGGCGAATCGGCCAATTCCTGAACCAGGTTCTGATCGAGACGACGCCCCTGCGGAGTAAGCATCACCAGTCGCCCGGGAGTCTCTGCCGCGCGCTGCACGGCGTCGACGCCATCGAATACGGGCTGGCAGCACAGCAACATCCCCGGGCCGCCTCCGTAAGGTTTATCATCGACCGATTGATGTTTGTCGGTCGCCCAGTCGCGAAAATTCCAGCGGTGCACCTCGACCAGACCACGATCGATCGCCTTCTTCAGCAGGCTTTGCTGAAGATAGCTTTCGAACAGATCGGGAAAGAGGGTAAGAATGTCGAACCGCATGGCAGACCAGGCTGACGAAACGCAAAAATCGGGTGTCTAAAGCGTGTCTTAAAAAAATCGTTGAATCGCGACTCGGCAATCGCGAGTACGGCACCTGAAACGTTTTGCAGGCGTCTCATGATCAAATACAACAGCCCTTCGGGCCACCTGAGTTACATTCGACGCCACCGCGTTTCAACATCGGCCGCCGGACTGCAATCCGGCACCGGCTACGACGCCGCCTCGCCGCCTTCCTGGGCACCCTCTTCGGCAGCGGGCGCTTCGGCCGCGACCGGCAGCTCTTTCGGAGCAACCTTCGCAGGAGCCGGGCGCGACTGGCCAAAGTCATTGCTCTTTATCTTCTTCAGCAGAGTGGCCACGCGATCGCTGGGAGTGGCCCCCACCGACATCCAGTACGCAATTCGATCGAGATTGACTTTGACCCGCTGCGACTTTTCTTTAACCATCGGGTCGTACGTTCCCAGCTCTTCGATCGGCAGGCCGTCGCGCGCCTTCTGGCGGTCGATCACGCAGATCCGAAAAAATGGACGATGCTTTCGTCCGGTCATCTTCATACGAATGCGAACAGACACACGACTCTCCTTAAAGTAAATTCAGATTTGGAACGCTGATGTCAATCTTCAATTTCGCGCTTCAGAATTCGGTCGCTCAATTACGGTTTTTTCTTCTCTGCTTCTTGGCATCTTTACGCATCTTCTTTTTCTTTTCCTGCTCGGCCCTCTTATCTTCGGGGCCGCGCGAGCTGCGCTGTTTTTGGACCTGCAACTGCGCTCCCGGGTTGAAAAGCCCGCCATCGGCCATCTGCTTCATCTGGCGGAACTGTTCGATCTTGCTCTTGCCCGCCATGCCTTGCATCATGCCGCGCATGACCGAGAATTCTTTCAGCAGCTTGTTGACGTCGGCCGGGTCGGCGCCGCTTCCGGCCGCGATGCGCCGCCGCCGCCCGATATCAATAATGTCAGGATTTCTTCGTTCTTCGGGCGTCATCGAATCGATGACCCCTTCAATTTGCTTGAGATCCTGCTCGGGGTCGGCGTCTCCATCGAGCATGTCGGCGACCTGACCCAGCCCGGGAATCATCTTCATGATCTGCCGCATCGGCCCGAGCTTTTTGATCTGCCCCATCGCCATGCGGAAGTCGACCAGCGTGAAATCTCCCTTAAGGAGTTTTTCCTGCTGGGCGGCCATCTGTTCGGCGTCGAATTCTTTCTGCGCCTTTTCGACCAGCGTCAGAACGTCGCCCATGCCCAGAATGCGACCTGCCATGCGGTCGGGATGGAACGGCTCGAGCTTGTCGAGCTGCTCGCCGACGCCGATGAACTTGATCGGCACCCCCGTTACCGCTTTTACCGACAAGGCCGCGCCGCCGCGGGCGTCGCCATCGAGCTTCGTCAGAATCACCCCGTCGAGCTCAAGCGCCTCATTGAACGCCTTGGCTGAATTGACGGCATCCTGCCCCGTCATCGCATCGCACACGAGCAAAATCTGCTGCGGACTGAGTTTCAAGTCAATCTGCTCGAGTTCGTGCATCAGCTCGGCATCGATGTGCAGCCGGCCCGCGGTGTCGAGAATCACGACATCAATGTTCGCCGCCTTGCGCGCCGCGGCCACGCCGTTCTGGCACACTTTGACGGCATTGGCCGTGGGAGCCTCGCTGTAAACCGGCACCCCCAACTGCTCGCCGATGATCTTGAGCTGATCGATCGCGGCCGGGCGCTGCATGTCGGCCGCGACAAGCATGGGCCGCCAGTCAGACTCCTGCAACATGCGGGCCAGTTTACCGCACGTGGTGGTTTTACCGCTCCCCTGCAGCCCGCACAGCATGAGCACGACGATTTCGCCGCGCCGCAGGTGCAGCGAATGGTCGACCGGGCCCATCAGGTTAATCAATTCCTGATGGACAATCCCCACGAATTGCTTGAAAGGATCGAGCGATTTGAGCACCTGCGTGCCGACCGCCGCTTCCGAAACGCGCCGGGTGAAGTCCTGGGCGACGGTAAAATTGACGTCGGCTTCAAGCAGGGCCTGTGTGACAGCGCGCAGCGCATCCTGCACATTGGTTTCGGTCAGTTTTCCCTGACCGCGAAACAACGAAAGAGCGCCTTCCAGACCTTTGGTAATACCTTCAAACATGTGCCACTCGCGCGATATCTCCGTACCCCGCCTTCATTTCGGTCGCCGGGCCTCCGCAATTTTGGAGCCCGCGCCGGGCGGAATCAGAAATTCTAGAGAGACTTGGGCCGAATGACAACCGCAGAAGGCCCAAAATGAGGCCCCCGACGGCCGGGTCGCCGCCAGTCCCTTCCCCTTCCTTTTCCTGACCAGACCACTTCTCCTGTTCTGGTCAACCGCGTTTGGCCGGGCGCTTGTTGACGGTCGTGCACACGTCGGCCACTCGGCCGCTTTCCTCCAGCGCGACGTGGAACCGCCGGTCACCTTCCAGCCGATGCACCGTCATATGGTA
>JAYTRB010000210.1:0-1752 GCA_043746425.1 Planctomycetia bacterium | reverse complement strand
TCTTCGCATTTCATGGGGTTGCATCGGAACTGTATTTTTCAAGTGTATTCTTCAACCTTGTATTCCCGGCACAACTTGCCGACATCGGGCGACATTCCTGACCCCGATTTATATCAGATCCCTGTTACTACAGATCCGCCACCAGGAAAAGAGTTACAGCAATCGATGCGTCGTGCCGTTTTTGTGCCATCGAACGCTTTTTTGTAACCAATCATCGTGACACGGATCTGTGATTCTGGCGGCGCAATTCGCGGTGATGAGCAGCAATGCCGCAAAGATTCTGATGATATCGCACTTTCACAAAAGGAAAGCTGATTATGGATCGTCGCGCGGCCCTGGGCTTATTCGGTGTGCTGGGAGTGGGGGCAGTCGTCGACGGCGGAAGCCGTCTGGCAGCAGATCATGGCGATGCCAAACCGGGTGGAGACAAGTTTTTGGCGCCGGTCAGCGGCATCCACGCCCATTTCTGTGGAATTCACGTCGCAAAAAAGAACCCCCGGTTCCAGATCATTGCGCAACACTATTGCGGCCCGCGAGGCGAGGAAATGCACCAGTGCCTCCTGTTCGACTCATGCGAAGCCAACGCCCGGCTCCTGGGTGTCGAGTACATCATTTCCGACCGGCTGTATCAGAAATTGGCAGTGCCAGAGAAAGCGTTCTGGCACCCGCACACGTACGAAGTGCTGGCAGGTGGTCTGATCGCGCCGGGAATGAAATCCGAAGACGAAATGAAGTTCATGAAGGGCCTGCTCACCACCTGGGGAAAGACGTGGCATACCTGGCCCGATCCGACCACTGAGGTTCCCATCGGCGAGCCGTTGTTGATGTGGTCGCTGACCGGCGACGAACAAGACGACAAAGCGGTCTTCGCTGCGCGCGACAAACAGTTCGGCATGTCAACTTCCAAAGTTCGCGAGAAGCGAATCGAAGCCTTCGGGCTGGAAGTGCCTCAAGTGCCTCCGCCAAAGTCGATGGAGACCATCGGCCGGCAGTGGACGGCAACCGGCGAAGACAAGCCGACGCCACGCGGGAAATGACCGCAGAAGTGGTCGTGAAAAAATTCCACTCGAATTCAGGAGTCAGGCTCATGGATCGCAGGAGATTTTTGGCCTCAAGCAGTGCCGCAATCGTGGGGGCAGTCGCCGGGAGCGCCCCCGGCTTTACCGCCGGCTCAAAGACAAAACGCTGCACTCTGCTACATCTCACCGATACTCACGCGCAACTTGAAACGCATCTGGAATACCTGCCGGGCGCGACCCCCGAACTGTGTCGTATGGGGGGCTTCGCACGCCTCAAAACGGCCATCGACGCCCAGCGTGCCACTTCGTTCGGGCCGGCGTTTCTGGTTGACGGCGGTGACCTGGTGCAGGGCTCGGGCCCCGCGGCCTGGTCGCGCGGCGAAGTAATGATTGCACCTTCAAATGCGCTGGAACTGGACGCCTTCGTGCCCGGCAACTGGGAGCCGATCTATGGTCCCGAGCAGTTCCAGCGGTTGATGGGTCGCCTGCGCACGCGTGTCATCGCGTACAACTTCCACCACAAAACAACGGGCAAACGGCTGTTTGATCCGGCCGTGACGGTGCAGCGGCAAGGCTTGAAAGTCTCGTTTGTGGGCATCGCCGACCCCACAACCACCGAGCGCCAACCCCCGTTGCAGGTCGAAGGACTCGACAGTACGCGGCTGCAGGGGCTGCGGGATTTCGTGAAGGAGCTGCGGGTCAGGGAGACGCCCGACCTGGTAGTCGCAGTCAC
>JAYTRB010000209.1:0-10659 GCA_043746425.1 Planctomycetia bacterium | reverse complement strand
CTCATTCATGGCCCTTTTGGGGGCGCTATTTGTAATCAGTGGCGGCATCTACGTCCAAGGGTCGCTCTCAGGAACGCCACTGGTTAACACGGGGCTGTTGGCCTTTGGCGGAGTGATTGCCAGTTTCGTGGGGACAACGGGCGCCTCGGTCTTGCTGATCCGGCCCTTGTTGCGCGCCAATGCGTCGCGCACTCGGAAGGCACACGTCGTCGTGTTTTTCATATTTATCGTTTCAAATTGCGGCGGCCTGCTGACTCCCTTGGGCGATCCGCCGCTTTTCCTCGGGTTTCTAAATGGAGTTCCATTCGACTGGACGCTCCATCTTTGGAAGCCGTGGGCGCTGGTCAACGGAATGTTGCTCGTGATCTTCAACGTCTGGGATCAAGTCATGCTGGACAAAGAAGAAAAGGAACGCGAAGGCTCGCAACTCGAACGCTTGATGATTCACGAGCCGCTGCGGGTGTACGGACTGCCCAATCTTTTATTTCTTGCCGGCGTGGTGGCCGTAGTCTATGCGGCCGGGAAGGGGTTGGGGAGCCAGGACGGAGCCTGGCCCGGTGGGTTGCAGGAAGGCTTGCTGATTCTGATGGGAACGGCGTCTTACTGTACGACCGCGCGAAGAATTCATCTGAACAACCGCTTCAGCTTTGCACCGATCAATGAGATTGCCCTTCTGTTTGCCGGAATTTTTGTGACGATGACGCCGGCGCTGCTCATTCTCAATGCGAACGCGGGAAGGTTGGGTGTCGACCGACCCTGGGAATTCTTCTGGGCGGCTGGCACACTGTCGAGCTTTCTTGACAATGCGCCAACTTATCTGACCTTTGCGGCAACGGCCTGCGGTCTGCATGATATCAGCACTGCCGAGCCGCGATATCTGGCGAAGTTTCTGGCACTCCCGGCGACTGCCGGGGCCCAGCACGTCCTCGCGGCAATTTCCTGTGGATCCGTGTTTATGGGAGCAAACACCTACATCGGCAACGGCCCCAATTTCATGGTCAAAGCGATCGCGGAGGAAAACGGGGTGCAGATGCCCGGCTTCTTCGGCTATATGGCCTACGCCGGGTGCGTCCTGATACCGATCTTCGTCATCGTAACTTTTGTTTTTTTCCGGTAGGAACACACCCGTGACTGCCGTGTTCGCGACAGTCGCCTGTTTGCCCATCAATGATTCGTTGGAGAGTGTCGTCGCAGCACTATGGAGAACAATCTCACCATCGAAGAGCAGCTCATTCTTGCGCTGCGGCGCATCACTCGGGCAGTCGACATCCATTCCAATGAATTGCAGCGAAATTTCGGAATAACCGGTCCCCAGCTGACAGCCTTACGAGTGATCAGGCGGTTGCATCCTGTTTCCGCGGGCATTCTGGCGCGAACAGCCAATATCAGCAGTGCGACTCTGACGGGGATCATTGACCGGCTCTTGATGAAGGGCTTCATTACACGAACCCTTCATGCTGCCGATAAGAGAACGGTGGTGCTCGGCACCACTCAGGCAGGCGAAGAGCTTCTCGCCAGGGCCCCCTCTCTTCTTAAGAATGGCTTTTGCGTCGAATTAGGCCGAATGTCCGAATCGGATCGAACCGTGCTCATCGAAAGGCTGCAACGCGTCGCGACTCTCATGGAGCCCGATCAGTTGGCCGAGATTCAAGATCGCGTGGACGCCGGCCACCAGCCAGAGTCAACCACCGATTGATTTGATGTCGCGCCCCGATGATGGTTTGCGACGCGTTGCTGCCGGCGCAAGGACCAATTACAGCGTTCGTGTTTCTCAATGCGCTGCGGGGCTCTCGAAGATTTGCCATTTGAAAAAGGACTGGCAACGGGCGCCAGGCATTTTTTGGATGCCAGCCGTATCTGCCGGAAAACCAGTATCGCCAGAAATTGAATCGCGGAAGAATCAGAAATGACGGTCTGTGCGCAGTCCTGCGAGCGAGTCTCGGTTCCAATGCAGATGCTCGAATCGGCTTGTTGGGAACGCGCGATGAATTGCGACTTGCATGGGGCCGGTCAATCTGTCGGAGACAGCAATGCCGATCCCGCGTTCCATCCAGCATTCAATCGACTTGTCCTGATGTTGGGCGGCGGATGGACAAGTTGATTTTAAGAACGGTGATTCGCCAGGGCTAAAACGGAGACTTGGGAGCAGACTCCCCTTGCCACCGCAACCGTAGGCGGTCGAGGTAGAGGTAGACCACTGGCGTTGTGTAGAGCGTCAGCATCTGGCTGAAGATCAGACCGCCGACGATGGCAATTCCCAGCGGCCGGCGCAGCTCGGCTCCTTCGCCGGTTCCCAGTGCCAAAGGCAGCCCCCCCAGAAGTGCTGCCAGCGTGGTCATTGTGATCGGTCGAAAGCGTAGAATACAGGCCTCAAAAATGGCCGCTTCAGGAGTTTTGCCGTGGTTGCGTTCGGCCTCGAGGGCAAAGTCGATCATCATGATCGCGTTCTTCTTGACGATGCCGATCAAGAGCAGAATGCCGATCAGGGCCATCACGTTCAGTTCAGTGCGGCAGACGAGTAACGCCAAGAGTGCGCCGACCCCGGCCGAAGGCAGCGTCGAGAGAATCGTCAGCGGGTGAATGTAGCTTTCGTAGAGTACGCCGAGCACGATGTAGACAGTGACCAGGGCGGCGAGGATGAGCAGGGGCTGGTTGGCGAGCGAGTCGCGGAAAGCCTGGGCTGTCCCCTGGAACCGGCCTTGAATGCTTTCGGGCATACCCAGGTCATTGGCGACTTTTTCGATTTCGGGGACGACGTCTCCCAGCGACGTACCGGGGGCGAGATTGAATGAAATCGTCGTCGACGGGAATTGCCCCGAGTGATTGACCGCCAGCGCCGTGTTAGTGGTGTCCTGGCCGTAGAATTCGCTCAGCGGAATCTGAAGGTCGCCTGGTCCGCGGACGTAGACCTGGCGCAGCGATTCGGGATTCTGGACGAATTTCTGTTCCAGTTCCATGACGACATGGTATTGGTTCAAGGGCTTGTACATTGTCGACACCTGACGCTGGCCAAACGCGTCGTAGAGGGTGTCATCAATGGTCTGCAACGTGATACCCAGCCGGGCAGCGATCGTGCGGTCAATATTCAAACGGGTCTGCAAGCCCTTGTTCTGCTGATCGGTATTAAGGTCGGCCAGTCCCGGCAGCTTGCGCATCTCGCGCAACAAACGGGGGCCCCAGGCGTTCAATTCGTCGAGACTATCACCCTTGAGAGTGTATTGGTATTGGGCATTTGACGCGCGTCCTCCAATGCGCAGATCCTGAACGGCTTGCATATACAGAGTGGCTCCCGCGAGCCGCGCGGCCTTCGCGCGAATTCTCGCAATCACCGCATCGGCGCTGAGGCCCCGCTCGCGAAGAGGCGCCAACTTCACAAACATTCGGGCGGCGTTGGAAGAACCGCTCGAGCCGCCGGTAAAGGCGATAAGGCCTGCCACGGCCGGGTCCTCTCCCACGATGGCGGTAAACTGTTCCAACAGCCGCGACATCTGCTGGAATGAAGTGTCCTGATCGGCAAGGATGTTGCCGCTCAAGCGACCGGTATCCTGCTGCGGGAAGAATCCCTTGGGCACCACCACGTACAGGTAGACGGTGAATCCGATTGTCGAAAGAGTTACGAGCAACGTAATGAAGCGGTGCCGCAGTACGCTGGCAAGAGACCGTTCATACCAGTTAAGAATCCAGTCGAACAACCTTTCACTTGTCTGGAACAGCCGCCCGTGTCGCTGATCGGCCTGAGACTTCAACAGCCAGGCGCACATCATCGGGGTGGTCGTCAGCGACACGACGAGCGAGACAGCTATGGCGACCGAGAGCGTGACCGCAAACTCGCGGAACAGCCGGCCGATAATACCACTCATCAGAAGAATCGGAATGAAAACTGCCACCAGGGAGATGCTGATCGACAGCACGGTAAACCCGATCTCACGTGCTCCTGCCAGTGCGGCAGCCAGGGGCGATAGGCCGGCCTCCAGATGTCGGTTGATGTTTTCGACAACGACGATCGCGTCGTCGACCACGAAGCCTGTGGCAATCGTCAGCGCCATTAATGAGAGATTGTCGAGACTGTACCCGGCCAGATACATCACCCCAAAAGTCCCTATCAACGATACGGGAACGGCCACGCTGGGAATGAGTGTCGCCCGCCAATCGCGCAGAAACACGAACACGACGAGAATGACGAGCGCCACCGATACAACGAGCGTGAATTGCACATCGTGCAGCGACCCGCGGATTGTCGCGGTACGGTCCATGGCGATCGACAGGACGATGTCCGCCGGAATCTGGGCGTCAAGTTGCGGCAGCATGTCGCGGATGCGGTCGACCGTGGCGATGATATTCGCACCCGGCTGGCGGAAGATGATGATCGTGATTGCGGGCTTGCCGTCGGAAAGCCCGAACGCCCTCAAATCCTCGACGGAGTCGATCACGGTGGCCACGTCCTGCAGACGAACGGCCGCCCCATTGCGATAGGCAATTATCAGCGGTTGGTATTCGGCTGCCGACAACAACTGATCGGTCGCGGTGATCGTCCAGGCGCGGCGCTCATTTTCGACCTGGCCCTTGGGGCGATTGGCATTGGCATTGGCGAGTACCGTGCGAACGTCTTCAAGACCGATCCCCATGTGATTGAGAATCGTGGGATTCACGTCGACTCGTACACCCGGCGCCGAGCCGCCGCCGACTGTGACTTGCCCGACGCCGGGAACCTGCGAGAGTTTCTGTTGCAAAATCGTTGAGGCGGCGTCGTACATTTGCGGCTTGGTGTAGGTGTCAGACGTCAATGCCAGAATCATGATGGGCGCGTCGGCCGGATTGATTTTCCGATACCAGGGGTTCTGGGGTAGATTCGCGGGAAGCTGGCCGCGGGCGGCATTGATGGCCGCTTGCACATCTCGCGCGGCCGCGTTGATATCGCGGTCGAGGTCGAATTGCATGGTAATGGCCGTCACCCCGAGCGAACTGGCCGACGACATTTCGCTGACGCCCGCGATTCTGCCGAATTGTCGTTCGAGGGGGGTCGCCACAGCCGACGCCATCGTTTCGGGACTGGCGCCGGGCAGCGTGGCGTTGACCATGATCGTCGGAAAATCGATTTGCGGCAAAGGCGATACGGGCAAGAGACCATAGCCCAGCACGCCGGCCAGCGTGATTGCCGCCGTGAGCAGCGTCGTGCCGACAGGGCGATGGACAAACGGGGAGGAGAGGCTCATGCGGTCACGTCACTCTTCCCCCGCAACTGTCATCCCCGAGATTCGCGTTGTGCCCAATTCGGGATCTCCGGCCGGCATCGAGACTTGCGACTCGCGCTGCCCAGTTCCCTGGCCCGATGCGAACCCCAGGCGGGTCGCCAGTCGGTCGAACCACAGATAGATTACGGGCGTTGTATAGAGCGTGAGCAATTGACTAAAAATCAGTCCGCCGATGATCGTGATTCCCAGTGGCCGGCGCAGCTCAGAGCCCACACCGGTGCCGAGCGCCAGAGGGACTCCGCCCAGCAGCGCGGCCATCGTCGTCATCATGATGGGCCGAAACCGCAAGAGACATGCTTCGTAGATGGCTTCGTGTGGAGACTTGCCTTCGTCGCGCTGGGCGACGAGCGCAAAGTCGATCATCATGATCGCATTTTTCTTGACGATGCCGATCAGCAGGATGATGCCGATCAGGGCGATTACACTCAGGTCGGTGCGGTACAAAAGCAGGGCGACGAGGGCTCCCACACCTGCCGAAGGCAGGGTCGAAAGAATCGTAATCGGGTGAATGTAACTCTCATACAACACACCCAGCACGATATATACGGTTACCAGGGCCGCCAGAATCAGCAAAGGCGTGTTCTTCAACGACAACTGAAAGGCATCGGCCGTCCCTTGAAAGCCGGCCACAATACTGGGGGGCAAGCCCAGCTCTTCCTTGGCCACGGTAATCGCGGCGACCGCTTCGCCGAGCGAAACATCGGGTGCCAGATTAAACGAAACCGTTACCACGGGAAACTGCCCCTGGTGATTGATCGCCAATGGGGAGGTCGTCTCTTCAATGCGCGTGAAGGCGCTCAATGGCGTCACGCCGGCGTTAGGTGGCTTGATGTAGATGGCCGACAAGTCAGCCGGCTCATCCCGCAGGTCGGGCTTGACCTCGAGCACGAGTCGATACTGATTGAGTTGCGTGAACATGATCGAGATCTGCCGCTGGCCGAATGCGTCGTACAGCGCGTCGTCGATCATCTGCGGAGTAATTCCCAGTCGCGAGGCGAAATCGCGGTCGATTACCACATGGGCCTGTAAGCCCTCGTTCTGCTGGTCGCTGGCGACGTCGCGAAGTTGCGGCAACGATTGCAACTTGCTCACGAATTGCGGCGCCCATTCGCCCAGTTCTTTCGCATCGGGATCCTCAAGGCTGTACTGATACTGTGTCCGGCTGATTCGCGTCTCGACGGTCAGATCCTGGACGGGCTGCATGAAGAGAGTGATTCCTTCGACATCGGCCAGGCGCGGCTGCAATCGGCGAATGACGTCGGTGGCGCTGATTCGGCGCTCGTCGAGCGGCTTCAGATTAATCTGAATCCGTCCGCTGTTGACTGTTGTATTCGTGCCGTCAATTCCAATGAAACTTGACAGGCTGGCAATGGCGTCATCGTCACCGATGGCTCGATTCAATTGCAGTTGACGCTCGGCCATGATTGCGAAAGAGGAATCTTGCGGCGCCTCTGAAATGCCGAGAATTACCCCTGTGTCCTGCACGGGAAAGAACCCCTTGGGAGTGATTGTATACAGGTGGATTGTGGCAGCCAGCGTGGCCAGCGCCACCAGCAGCGTCGCTGTCTGGTGACGAAGCACCCAGGTGAGGGACTTGCCGTACACCAGAATTACCGCGTTGAAGCCCCATTCCGACGCCCGGTACATCCACCCATGGCTGGCGGGAGGGGTGTGCCGCAGGAGTTTGGCACACATCATGGGAGTCAGCGTCAGCGAGACGATTGCCGAAACGAGAATCGTCACGCTCAACGTGACGGCGAACTCACGGAACAATCGCCCTACGATATCGCCCATGAAGAGCAGTGGAATCAGGACCGCAATGAGTGAAACGCTGAGCGAGACGATTGTGAATCCGATCTGCTGCGAACCCTTGAGGGCAGCCGCCAGCGGTTCCTCGCCTTCTTCGATATAGCGCATGATGTTCTCAATCATGACGATCGCGTCGTCTACGACGAAGCCCGTCGAAATCGTCAGCGCCATGAGCGAGAGATTGTTGAGGCTGTAATCAAGCAGGTACATCACTCCGAAGGTTCCCACCAGTGACAGCGGGACGGCGACGCTGGGAATAATAGTCGCCGACACATTCCGTAAAAAAAGGAAAATCACCATGACGACCAGCCCGACGGTCATCATCAGTTCCCATTGAACATCCTCAACCGAGGCGCGTATGGTGATGGTTCGATCAGTCAGGACGGTCACAGATATTGAAGCTGGCAGCGACTCACTGAGTTGGGGTAAAAGGGCCTTTACCCGGTCGACGACTTCGATGATGTTGGCGCCGGGCTGCCGCTGGATATTCAGAATGACTGCTGGAGTAGTATTCATCCACGCCGCCTGCCGCACGTTCTCGGCCCCGTCGACGATGTCTGCGACATCCATCAGCTTGACGGGCGCCCCATTGCGGTAGGCAATAATAAGCGCGCGATACTGATCGCTGGTAAAGAGCTGATCGTTGGCCCCGATCGTGTAAGACTGGCGACTGCCATCAAAGCTGCCCTTGGCCTGATTCACATTGGCCTGGGCCAGCGCTATCCGCAAATCCTCCAGATTGAGCCCCAGGGCCGAAAGAGCCGTCGGATTAGCTTCAATGCGAATGGCCGGTTTCTGGCCACCGCTGATACTTACCATGCCGACACCGGGCAATTGCGAAATTTTCTGTGCCAGTCGCGTGTCAGCCAGGTCCTCGACCTTCGACAGTGGCAGCGTGTCAGAAGCGAGCGCCAGCGTAAAAATTGGAGCATCCGCCGGGTTCGTCTTCGTGTAAATCGGCGGGTTAGGAAGATCTTTCGGCAGAAAGCTCGACGCGACATTGATGGCCGCCTGCACCTGCTGGGCTGCCACGTCGATATCCAGCGAAAGCGCAAACCGCAACGTGATGACCGAACAGCCGGCCGAGCTGGTAGAGGTCATCTGTGTGAGCCCCGGCACCTGTCCGAACTGTCTCTCAAGTGGCGCGGTGACCGAAGAAGTCATCACATCGGGGCCGGCCCCCGGATAGAACGTCATCACCTGGATCGTCGGGTAATCGACCTGCGGCAGGGCCGACACGGGGAGTTGCTTGTAAGCCACCATGCCGACCAGCATGAGGGCCACCATGAGCAGCACCGTCGCCACCGGGCGCAGAATGAAGATGCGGGAAGGGTTCATAGGGCAGTTCAGCGCTTCAAGGTGACGATTTCACATTCACGCCGTCTATTTCCCGCTGGGTTGCTCCTTCTGGCTTTTTCACCGCATTTTTTGGCGAGTCTGCACGCTCAGCCGGTTTCTCTTTTTCTCGCGTGGTGACGGTTACGTCGTTTTGAAGTTTGTCGACGCCATCGGTCACGACGATTTCTCCGGAAGTCAGGCCGGTCTCGATCGCCACCTCGGCCCCCTCTGTCGGACCGGTCACGACAGTGCGGCGCTCGACGGTTTCGTTGTCTTTGACGACATATACGAACATCGAATTCGGACCGCGCTGCACTGCCGCCGAAGGGACGACAAGCGCATGCTGCCTGGTGTCGACCAGCAGCCGTGCGTTCACGAATTGATTGGGAAACAGCATGCCGTCGTCATTCTCGAATACGGCCTTGAGCTTCACGGTGCCCGTCAACGGGTCGACCTGATTATCGGTGGCGTACAGCTTTCCTGTAGCCAGTTTTGTCTTAAAGTCGCGACCGTAGGCATAGACGACCAGATTCGGATCCTCCTGAGTTCGTTTCTGAACCCGTGGAATTTCATCCTGCGAGATCGGAAACACCAGCGCTATCGGCTGCAGCTGCGTGATGACGGCCATCCCCATGACGTCGGTGGAATGGACCATATTCCCCTGATCGACCAGCCGCAGCCCGATGCGCCCGCTGATCGGCGAGACAATCCGGCAATAGTCCACCTGGAGCCGTGCGTTGGCGACCAGCGCCCGATCGGTTTGAACCGTCCCCTCCAGCTGTTGCACCTGGGCCGCTTCTTCATCGAGTTGTTGCTGGGCAATCGACTTCGTCTTGAGCAGGTCTTGGCCGCGATTCAGGGTGAGCTTGGCCAGCTTCAAAGTCGCCTCGTCACGGGCTAGCGTTCCTTCCACCTGATCGAGCTGCGCCTGGTACGGACGGGAGTCAATCTCGGCGAGCAGATCCCCTTCGTTGACCATCTGCCCTTCGGTGAAGGCGACCGTCACCAATTCACCATCGACGCGGCTTTTGAGAGTCACCGTCTTAAAGGCGGTTACGGTTCCCAATCCGTTCAGGAATAGGGGCATGTCTTTTTGCACGACTGGTGCCGTCCGCACGGGAATGGGGCGCTGTGCGTTCTTGACGGCGAGACCGCTTCCCTTCAAAAGCCCTGGCGCGATCCACGGCATCCAGTGGGGTGCGAAATACCACGCGGCCACGCCGAGTGCCACGACTAACAGCCAATGCCAGCCACCTCTTGCAGGGGCTTGATCGGCGACATTCATGGGCATGCTGTCTGCCTCGCGCGGACGACTGCTGAGGCGATCGGGGATTGGATGATCGCCATTACTGGCCTTTTCAGTGGCGGGATCCGCCGGCTTGGTCATCATGGATCAGCAATCTTCAATCTGTTTTTCCTGCGGCACCCCGCCGAACAATTGCCTGCCTGCTTGCCTGCTTTGCGTGCCTGCAGGCAATTGAATCCTGCACCACACGACAGGTTCCCCTATTATGGCACGCTCATACCCGTTGTTGCCAGAGAGGGGCATGTGAAAGCGGCTCCTTTTGACTGGGGCGAAGACAGTCGAGCGAAACAAGTTGTCAGAAGCATCGCGCTGCTGATCGATTGGAACGCCAGCCGCAGTACCGAAGGCGTTTGTCGGCGTTACCGATTGGACACCGAGACGGCAGGTTGAGAGAATGCAGATTGTGTCGCCAGATTTACACCGACCTCAACTGCGTTTGCCGGATGGACAGCCGAAGCATCATTCACCGCCGACTTGCCTGGGGATCACTGCTGACGGCTATCGGTGCGATCATCGTATTCGTTGGCTGGAATCGACTTGGGCCCACTTCTGGACGTGCCCGGCAGCCTCAGCGCAGCACGGGCGAACTGGCGAAGCCCGGCGAAAACGCATCGAACGTAACAGCCATTTCTCGCGAAGCCGACCAACGGGCAAATTCCGACGACTATGTGGGTAGCGCGGCCTGTGCGCAATGCCATGCACAAATTGCCGACGCATTTGCGGGGCATCCCATGGCGCACTCGACGGCGCGCATCGACGAAGCGCCAGTGATTGAGGACTACGAGCAGAAGACAATGTTTGCCACAGCTGGCGGCCAGCGATACCGCGTCGAACGCAAAGGAAACCGAGTCTGGCATCACGAAATGATGATGGCTGCCGGCTCGCTGCCGACTGATGGCAGGCGTAGGGCAGCACCCGATGGCGAAGTCCTGTACGATCAGGCGGTCGAGATCA
>JAYTRB010000208.1:0-13100 GCA_043746425.1 Planctomycetia bacterium | reverse complement strand
GCCATCACTTCGGCGCCGATTCGCGGAGCCGGCGGAACGGGCTCGACCAGTGCGGCATACAGCGGCACCACCGAACCTTCGGTTTCCGATACGACCGAGCGCGTCGAGACCGCCTCGAGCGCTCCGTCGTAGGTGCGTTCGGTCTCAGTCGCCAGAACGTACCGCACTGCGAGCGGATTGGCGTCGTCGGCCTTGTCTTGGGCCTGCAGAATGTGACCCAGGCGGTTTTCGGGAACATCGATTTCGAGCCGCCAGGCGCCGGTGGGGTCCATCACCTCCAGCAACAGTTCACCGCGCTTCACGGGGCGCTTCCGCAGCAATTCCTCGATGCGAAATGTGGCGACGACGCCAGTAATCGGCGCCCGAACTGAAAGGGCCGCGACTTGTCGTTCGAGGCTCTCGACCTGCTGGTCGGCACCCTGAATTTCGAGCTCGGTCTGCAACAGCTTGCCGCTCAGTTCAACTTCAGTGGCCTTATTCTGAACCGTGGCCTGTTCATTCAACTGGGCAGCGATCGAGGCGCGCAGCTTTTTCTTTTCAAGCACCAGATTTCGCTGCGCCAGCAATTTCGCCTGAAGTTCGTCGTTCTTCAGTTGCACCAGCAGGTCGCCCGCATTGACGGGCTGGCCGCTCTTGACGCTGAGCTCTGAAACTTCGCCATCCCAGGGGGCAAAGATTCCGCGGCGATCGACAGGCATCAATCGTCCCTTGCCAGAGACGCGATAGTCCCACGTCAGAAAAAACATCGCCAGGATGACCGCTGCGGCCGCCGCCACCCCCGCCGTGATCTGCAAGAGACGGCGTCCTTTGAGGAGTGTCTTGTAACTCCCCAGGAAGTCCCACAGCGACAGCATAAAGATTCGGTCGTGCTGTTGTGCGTTGCGCAACGCCAGCCCGACGTGGGCGGCCACCCGGTCGAGCCGGGCATCGAGATCGGCCGGCAGCGGCGTTTCAGAAATCTGTTCGACGACCAGCGCGCCGACCGTCGCCGGCTTGGTCTTGGTCTCGATTTCAGTGACGGCGCCAGTCTGTTGATCGCGCTCGGCGGGCCCGCACACTGGTAAAATAACCACGGCCCGTGAGCGACTTTCATGGAGATAATCGGCCAGCAACTTCTCGATTTGCGGCGGCAGATTTTTCGTGTCCCCCGTGAACGAGAGTTTCTCGCCCGTTTCGAGAACCTGCTGCGTCAAACGAGACAGAAGTTGAACCACATTCGAGCGCGGGTTGACCGACTGTTGTCCCGAAACGGCCATGATCTTGACGCGCGGCCCGTGACGTTCGGCCACAGTGACCCGGTCGACCGCCAGCAGGCGGCGACACTCGTTGGCGGCAATTTCAGCGACCTCGGCAGGTTTCAGACTGTCGTGAACAGCCAGCGACCATTGATCGGCCAATCCCGACGCGGCGGCGGGTTGCTGTTGCGTCGCGCGGGCCATCTGCTGTTGCCAGTAGCGCGTCGCCAGCCCGCAAATCTGTTCGACGATGCGCAGCCGTTCGGTGCGATCAGAAGCCGTCGCGTCGCGGGCTTCAAAAATCTGCATCAGGCCCGAAACCTCGGTGTCATGCTGCAGGCCGCCCAGAAGGAGGCAGCGCCGGCGAACTCCGTCGCGGAGCGAAGCCTGGTCGGCCTCATGGGCCATGACACCGCCGCTTTGCAGCACTTCGGCAAACGGCTGCTCGAACGCCGCGCGAAACGCAGGGTCCTCCATGAAACCGGTGGTCTGCAGCGCCACTTCACTTTGCAAGACGAGCCGTTTCTGGGCGTCGTACATCCAGATGACGCCGGCTTCAGCCCGCAGCATGGCTACCGCACGCTTCAGCAGTTCCTGCAAAAACACAGGCTCTGGTACAGGAGAGGCGGCCAGATCGGCAATCTCGGCGAGCAGAGACGCGGCAGGGAAACCATTGGTCGTGAGGTTTTCGGGCCGGATTGGAAGTTTGGGATTCATGGAGTCACAGACGGAAATTGAAGGTGTGTCGGATCCAGCGCCACGTCCATTGCCAGGCAGAGCGGTGCCCCACCGAAAAGCGCGAGCGCCCGCGCATTCCGGCTCGCAGCAGGGCTGATTCCTCGTCGAGCAGAACCGTTGCTTCATAAGCTGCGCTGGTCAACCTTTCGCGCCCCTGAGGGTCGGTAACCGTCGGCAGCTCGCCCCCATGCTTGTTTGACAGCGTTCCCGGCGCGAATTCGGAATGCCGCTCAGAGACCTGACTGATCGTTCCCTCGAAGGCCAGCGTGGGCAGGTGGTCGAATTTGATTTCGACCCGGCGTCCGCGCTGCACATCTTCCCGGTCAGACTGGTCGACCAGCAAGACTGCTTGAAAGCGTGTATCGGGCGCCAAGCTAAGCACCTGTGTTCCCGGCTCCAGCAGGCAACCCAGGTTCTCGGCGTCGAGCGGCGTACCGTGCCAGGGGTGCAGTTCGACTACGTTCGACGACTCTTTCGGTTCGGGCTTGCGGGCCACGGCCACGACCGTGCCGTCGACCGGCGCCACAATGTTCAGGTCTTGCAGGTGCCGTTCATATTCGGCCAGTTGCGTCGCGAGCGACTGCAATTGTTCTCGGGCGACATCGAGTTTGCCCGTACTGTCGAGCGCGCGTTGCTTGTCGACCTCGACCTCCTGCACTTTATACTGGGCCTTGAGCTCGCGGTATTGCCGTTCTTTCTCTGGATCATCCAGACGCATCAGCAGCGTTCCCTGCACGACGCGCTGCCCGGGCTGCACGAGCACCTGGGTCAGTGTGCCGGGAACGCTCGTGTAAACGTGTGCCACGTCGTGCGGTTCGATTAGAAACGGCGCCTCGACGTGCAGCGGCAGAGGAATTGTCAGCGCGGCGGCGACAATACCCCCCACCGCCAGCAGCGATACGGCAATGCGGTTGCGGCTCAAGGGCTTGTTTCGAGGGGCCATGAAAATGCGCGTCACTTGCACAACCAGGTTGCTGATGATTCCACCCAATGACGCCCAAGCCAGCGCCACGCCGATGCTCTGCAATTCGTAAGGTTTGAGGACAGTATATAAGAAGAGGGTAATACCAAACAGAATGATCCAGCGGTAGACCGTTGACGCCACGGCATACGTCACCAGCCACCCCCGGCCCCGCTGCGGCATGAAGGCATCTTCTCGCGATTCGATTCCCAGGCAGTGCCAGGCGAAGGCGTTTCGCAAAAGCGTTCGCGCTTTCTCAGACAAATTCGGAATTTCGAGGAAATCGCTGAGCATGTAATAGCCGTCGTAGCGCATCAGCGGGTTGGCGTTGAACACCACTGTCGTAACCGTCGAGACGAAAAAGACATTCAGGCACAGATGGTGCAAGAGCCCCGGGTGGGTGAACCACCACACGAACAACGCCAGCGACGATAGAACCGACTCGATCCACATGCCGGCTGCCCCGATGGCGATGCGCTGCCATTTGCTTTTGAGCATCCATGAATCGCTGACATCGCAATACAGGGTGGGACTGAAAACCAGAAAAATGACACCGATCTGGTGGCACTCGCCGCCATAGTGCCGGCACGTCAAGCCATGCCCCAGTTCATGCAGCACTTTCGTGGCTGCCAGCGTCAGGTACATATAGGCCAGATTGGGCCACGCGAAAAACTGATGGAACTCAGGAAGGTTCTGGCGAAATGTCTCGAACTGCATGGCCAGCAGCAGATACGCCGCGACGGCCAGCGTGACTTGCAGCGCCACGGCCCACGGCCTGAAAACCCAGCGTACCAGCGGATAGAGTCGCGACAGTGTCCATTCTGGATCCCAGCCAGGGAGCGTCAGACTCAAGATATTCTGCGCGAGCGATTTCAAACGCTTACGACGGGTTTCTCGCTTGCGTTCGAGCAGCACCCACCCCTGGCCAGGGCGGTCACTGTAGACGAGGCCTTTGACATGCAGATCGACGACGACGCGTTGCAGGTCAGAAAGCGTCACTCGCACGTAAGGAAAGTCTTGCAGCAGCTTAGTGCGAATTTCGTCGAGGCTCTGATTCCCGTCGAGCAGTTCCAGGACACGGTGGTGTTCGGGATCGAGCCGGTAGTATTTGAGGCTGATGGGGTCTTTGACGACGAAGTAATTTCCCCCCTGATACTCAATGGATTCGACGATCAGATCGGCGCGCCGGCGCAGGGGCACAGGACGCTTCGTCGACGCGGTCAGGTTCGAAGGCGCAGAGCTCACAGGATTCAATCAGTCGTTGGACGGAGGCAGAATAGTCATCGTGGCGTCGAGGCCCGAGCGCAACGCGTTATCGACGTTATCCACCTCGGCCCAGACTCGAATCTTGTGCCCCACTGGTATCGACTTCACGTCGACGAATACGATTTTCCCGAGGAAAACCCGGCTGGCGGCGCCGGAACCGGCTTCGGCCACGTCCAGCTTGACTGAGACCTTGGAACCGGGCCGCACCGTCGCCAGGTCGCCGACTTTCACCTGGCCTTCGACCTTCACCTTTTTGGTGCTCACCAGCTCAATCACGGGGTCGCCCTGCCGCACTGTTCCCCCCTTCGATAAATGCACCCGCGTCACAAACCCTTCGAACGGAGCCAGAATGCGGTAGGTGTCGAGTTGCACCTGAGCTTCGTCGCGCTTGAGAGTATGAACCTTGCGAGAATGGGTCGCCTTTTCGGCCTCGAGCACCGTCTTTTCGTAGGCCAGATAGGCCTTCTTCACTTCGAGATCGGGAACCGTCTTGGGCTTTTCGCGATTGGCAGCCTGCATCTTTTCATGTTCGACCAGAGCCAGATCGCCCGACTTTTGTGCGAACCGAATCTCGACATCGCTTTCGGCTTCAGCTTGGGCGACGGCCAGCGTGGCCTTGGCGACATCGTCTTTCAGTGTCGCCAGAAGCTGTCCCTCTTTCACTTCGTCCCCCTCGCGCACCACAATCGAGCCCAGAATGCCCGGACGCTCGAACGACAGGTCGACTTTGTCGATGAGAACCACAAGGCATTTTTCGACAACCACGCTCTTGGGATTCGACGACGGTTCGGCGGCAGAAGGCGCCGCATGCCCAGTCCAGGCTGCTCCTGCGGCCACTGCCCCGACAATCGCCAAGGTCGCGCTCCACCAGTACCATCGCTTTTGCATCATCAGCGTCACCTTTATTCTTTATGCCCCGCAACGGATGGCTGGTCGGGGTGAGTCGCAGCTCGAATATCCTCAACATCATAGCCGAATTCGCAGCAATTCGCAGGAATCGAGGGCGATGTTATTCGGTCTGTTCGCCAAGTTCAGGCTTGCGCGGGGCCTCGCCCACACGGATCGACCCATCGGGCACTGTGTAAAACGGTTGATCTGTCGGCGTTTCACGAGGCGGCGGTAACTCTTCTGCCGGCTCAAAGGGGCCCAAAGGTTCATTCCCGACCGGACTGCTTCCCCGATTGGGGACCATCGGTTCAGGTTCCTGATGCACCGGGTCGAAGGCCGGCACGTCAAAGGCAAAGCTGCGTGCCCAGGCGCGTCGCGTCGCATCGACCTTGGCTTCCGGCACCCATTGGGCTTCCGCCAATTGGATATTATTGTACTCCAGCAGAGTTCCTTGCCGCATCTGCAGTTCAGCCAGCGATTTGTTGTATTCCACCAGGCTGCGAAAGAATGCAATGTCGGCGATCGTCACTCGATTCTGAGCCTGATAAAACTGATCGATCGATTTGCGGTCGACTTCGAAGTCGGCGGTAATGGCTGCCAGGTTCTCGGCAGCCGCCTCGCGGCGATTGTAGTTCGTCTGCGTATTCTGATACCAGTAGTCCATCGACTGGAACGTGGCCGCCAGTTCGTGGCCGATTTCCAACTCCTGTGCGTCGAGTACCGCATACGCTTTCATGAGGCGCAGTTCGGTATTGCGGACCTGGGCATGGGCGTTCCGCAGCCCGAGGGGCATCGAGAACTGCATTCCTACGTTCCATTGCGTTTGATCGGCCGCGTAGAGCGAGCGATTGTAATTCGTAAGGAATTGGCCGGCCGATCCCGGGGGGCCGTTGTCGCCGAACAATCGTTGGCCGAAACCATTGAGCTGATACGACGACACGAAATTAAGCTGGGGACGGGCGAGGTTGTTGGCCGCACGCAACTGAAGTTCGACGCTTTTTACGATCCAGCGTTGTTTGCGCAGCTCTTCGCGGCGTGCGAAGGCGGTCGCCAGGCACAAATCCCAATTATGCAGAACCTGGGCCACCGTCGGTTCGTCGGCCGGACGAATGATTCGTCCATCGTTCGAGGGCAGGCCGCAGATGCGACGCAGTTGCAATTCCAGTCCGTAGATACCCTGGTCGCCGCCTTTTCCGGGAGGGCCGGCCAGTGCCGATTCGGTGCGCGCGCGGGCCTCATAATACGTGTCGCGGGACTGGGCTTCTTCGGCCTGGCCGCCGCCGGGCAGCCCGCTGCGGCTCTTGGCCGACACCGTTTGCCAGATCTTCAGCGCGGTGTCGCGGGCCGTCACCAGACTGTCGTAATTGCGGTATGCCAGATACAGCTCCCAATACAGATCTTCAACGTCGTGAACCATATTGCGAACCTGCACCTCGAAGTCGGCCAGCGAAATATCGGTATTGATTCGGGCGATGATGACTCCCTGATTCAAACCCGACACCCCTTGAATGTTGGTCGCGAGCGGTCCCGAAATGCGATTGAACTCAGTGCCCGCTCCAGCCAGCAGCGGCTGGGTGTAATTGAACAGAATGTCGCCGGTATACAATGAGGGGAAGAGCTGAAAGGGCTGGTTGGTGTCTTGATAGTTCCAGGACTGCGAGACGGCCGTGGTTGCCCCATAAGCCATGTTTTTCGTGAGCGATGTGGTGACGGCAGCTGTATCCTGGAACAACGTTCGGCCGGCTGGAATGCCCCCCGACAGCACGGGGTTGTTTTGAATGACAGAACTGTTTCCGAAAGTGGCATTACCGGCGAGCACAGGGTCGAACGCCGACAGCGAAGACTCGACGCCGCGGTTCCCGAACAGAAAGCCCGACTCGCGAATGGCCGGGTCGAAAACCGAACTGACCCCTTCGGGGTTGGAGAGCACCGGATTGCCCGGCGACTGAAATTCGTTTCTGGTACGCGCGATTTTGTTGTTCGTCAGCGCCAGGTGAATGGCTTCGTCAAGCGTCACATTCCAGATGTCGTCGCGACTGCGATCTGCGACGGTTCGGGGCTTCATCGTCACCAGCGTGGGAGAGTCGACGCCCCGCGGATCTTCGGGTTCGTCAATCGTCAGCTGGGTGTCGCGATAGTCTTGAAGTTCGGCCTTTCCGAGGTAGGTGAACTTCTTATCGGGCGACGTGCAGCCGCAAGGGAAGACAACCCCCCCCAAAAGTGCGAGCCAGGCCATGACGTTCCCCAGCGCGCCAAAGGGGGAGTGTAGGAATTTGGTTCCGAGCAAGATTCACCGCGGTTAAAACCTGTATTCCCCGAATAGTCCGAATCTTCGTCAACATCGGCAGAAATTCACCAGACTCTTGAATGGGACTTATTCGAGAAACCCTGCATGCGCCTCCAAATCGGGCCGACAGGGCCGTGTTTCGACTTTGAATTTTGAAAGATCCAGGGGCTTCGCGCGCGGCAACCCATTGAACGAATTACAACCCATACCGTTGTGGAAGCCGCGGTATTCTTCCATCAAATTTGGGAGAATCGTGCGTAAATTGCTTTGCGCAGCGAACTTGCCTTCGCGTAGCGAATAAGATTTCATACAATCGCCGGTGTACCGATTAATTCCAGATTTGGGGATCTGCTATGGCTTTGCGTCGAGTTCTTATGGGTTTGGCGGTGGCCGGCGGCCTGGCGGCGGCGCTAGTCACTTTGACTACTGTGCTTTCCGCAGATCGCGAATCGAAACTTGCCGGCGCGGCTGCCAAGGCCGAAAGAATTCTAATTGCCATTCCCGAAGAACAGGGGGTGTCGGTCGGCCAGGCCATTGACATCGCTCCAGGCAAGCCCTTTAAGGCCGAAATCCAGCGCACCTTTCGCGGAACGGGCAAGAAGGGGCAGCTCGTGAAAATCATCAACAGCGGTGACGAGAAACAGCACCCCAAATTCGTGGCGGGTAAGTCGTACTTGTTTCTGCTGAAGAAAGATCCGGAGACCAAAGCCTGGGTTCACCTCCTGGCCACTGAGCTCCCCGTCCGTGATGGTAAACTGCAGTTCCTGGAGGGGGGAAAGGTGGTCGAAGAGATGGCAGTCGACGACTTTGAAGACCTCACGGCGAAAGAATCAACCGCGACGGTCGAGAAGGTTCCAACACGCGACACCCTCACCGACAAGTGGATCGTCATCATGTCCGAGAAAGGGCAGAACTTCCATCTGTGGTTGATCGACCTGGCCCAAGGCGAAAAGGACAATGCGAAAGAGACGACGGCCAAGTTGCTTTCAACTTCAAAAGCCATCAGGGCCTCGACTCTGAAGTCGTCTTCCATCGTCGAGAATGACATTCAACTGGTATTTGACGCCGACGGGATGCCCTTCGATTTCAGAGGGCGAATTGAAAACGGAGTTGTTCGTGGCAACATGCTGATTGCAGGCAGCACGATTCTTCCGGCGAGACTGTTGCCGACCGACGTCAAGAATCTGCGAAATGACGCAGAGCCCGTTCCCGATGCCGCCCGCGAAGACTTCATCGACGCAGCCGGACAAGAGGAATCGTTCGTCCCCTTGACGCGGTTCGTTCGGCGACATCCAGAATCGCCGCTGGCGATTCCGGGCTTCATGGACCTGATTGCTCACGCCAAAGCGGCCGGCTACGACCATGAGAAGTTCGAAAAACTTGCGGCCGATTACCGGCACACTGCCAGTGTCTGGGGCCCCCGGATGGAATTGAAGGCCGATGTCGATCTGGGAATCTCGCTGGCGAAGCAGGCCTTTCTTCCCGAACTGGCATTGCAATACCTGACGACCGCGAATGAAAAGTTCGGCGATGACAGCCCCGTCGAGTGGCGACTGGGCGTGCAGGTCGAGCTCGGGAAACAGTTGCTCGCCGTGGGGAGAGACGCCGAGGGCACTGCGCTGCTGGGCCGCCTTCGTGAAGAGCATCCGTTTGAAGTTGACGTCACCTATGCGCTCGCGCGGCAGGCTGAAAAAGAAAAAAAGATCGATGAGGCACTGCAGCTCTTCGGTGAAATTGTCATTCTCCCCCAGATGCAGCGCGATCTCCTCGAATTGTTGAAAAGCCGCGGAAACAAACTCGCTCCCGAGAACTATCCCAGTCGAGTCGTCACCCGGTTGTGGACAGAGAAGCACGGCGATCGCAAGGGCTTGTCGGCGTGGCTCGACGAACTCTACGAATCGCGGATTCATTCGATTGCAACCGATAAAGTTCCGCCGCGAGGAAAGAACGAGGGGACACAGGTCGTGCTCTGCGAACTGTTCACCAACGGCGATTGCCCACCCTGCGTGGGGGCCGACCTGGCCACCGAGGCCCTCGAAAGCACCTACGAGAAATCGGAAGTCATCGTTCTGCGCTATCACCAGCATAAGCCGGGCCCCGATCCGCTGGCCAATGAAGATTCGCTCGATCGCTTCAAGCAGTATCAGTGTGACGGTACGCCCACGCTCATTATCAACGGTCGCCGGTTTTCGGGTGGTGGAGGGTTCATTGCCAATGTTCCTTCGATGTATCAACGCTATCGAACCTATATTGACCCGATTCTGAAGGAGAAAACCGACATGCGGCTGGAATTATCGGCCGCGGCCAACGCCGGAAAGGTCTCCGTTTCGGCCAAGGCGCTGGGGCTGAAATTCCCCGCCAATGCCCGGTTGATGTTGCTTATCGCCGAGGAAAAGATCGACTGCGTCTTAAACAACGGCATTCGCACGCATGGAATGATTGTTCGGTCAATCGTCGGTGGCCTCGAGGGAACGGCCGCGGCCAAGGGAAAATTGGAGTACACCGGCGAGGTCGACCTGCTCAAGCTCAAGAAGCGAATCGCCAAGCAGCTCGTGGCCGTTCAGCGAGAGAACCACGAAGAATTCGACGAAATCCCGTTGGATTTTAAGTCGCTCTACCTGATCGGCATGGTGCAGAACGCTGAAAACGGCGAGGTATCGCAATCGGCCGCGATTCCCATCTCGGGTACGGCGGCGGGTATCGCCGAGCCGAAGTCGGGCGACAAGTCAGACGGGGCAGAAAAGCCGGCCGCCGGGGGGAACTGACAAGCCATGCGTTTTGTGCTTTTCGGCGATGAGCCGGTGGCCCTCGATGTGGCACGGGCCATCGCCGCGCACCCCGAGCATCGCCTGATCGGTGTTGTGGACGGGCCGGGTTCCTCCGTCAATATGCCCGTTCTCGCAGCGGGCATGCGCTGCTATCGCAACTGGGAAGAACTGCTCGCCGATGCCGACGTCGACGCCGTGGTCGTTTCTGGTGCAGGGCCGGAGAAGCAGTTGGCCGTTCGTCAGTTGATCGAGGCCGGCAAAGTGGTGCTGTTGCCTCCCGAACTGACGCAGCCTGCCGAGTTCTTCTACGAATTGGCGCTGGTTGAATCCGAAAATCCCGGGAGGTTGTTTCCGCTTCTAGGGTTGCGCGGCCACCCGCTGGTGGTAAGGCTGCGCGAGCGCATTTCGCAGAACGCTCTGGGAAAAATCCTGCATGTGCAAATTGAGCGCAAGATTGCGGCTTCCAGAGCAGAGGGGGGCTTGTTGCTCGCCAGTTCCAAACTCAATCGGGCTCTCTTGTCCGATGCCGATCTTTTGCGAACCTTGTGCGGCGCCTACGACCAGGTGACCGCCCTGCGATCGGGCGACGTCAGTCAAGGATACTCGCTGGCAACCGTGACGCTGGCTGGCAGCGCCGCGCCGCAGGCGGTCTGGACGGCGGCCGCCGGCACAGAAGACGGATGGCGTTTGACTCTGTCGGGGCAATCGGCGACAGTCATGCTCGAGGGGCAACCCGAGTCGGGCCGGCTCAGGCTGACTGAGATTCCCGGCGGCAAAGCGGCGGTCCCTGAAGAATTTCATGCCGAGGGGGGGGCCTGGCTGCTCGAAACGTTTGACGACTCAGTCGCGGCCGGCTCTGCACCGCGCAAGAGTGCAGCAGCCGTACCCGATCAGTCGCAGCCAATTTCGCTGTGGGAGGAACTGGCACGCGGCGTTGAACTCGTTGACGCCGTCGAACGGTCGGTCAGGCGGCGACGAACAATCGACGTCTACTTCGAGTCCCCCTCTGAACGCAGCATGTTCAAGACGCACATGACGGCAGTGGGCTGCAGTCTGCTGGTGCTGACACTGCTCGCGGTCGTTGTCTACCTCGTTCTGGCGAATGCGATCGTGCTTCCTCCCCTGCTTAAAAAGACGATGGTGGGAGTCATCTTTCTACCGCTGGGAGTCTTTCTGCTGCTGCAATTATTGCTGTTCGTCGCCCGTCCCGCGGCCCGCGACGCGCCATCTGATTCTGCGCCCGGCCGGGAATGAGACTTTAACCCCCCGCGCCCGTCAAGAATCTGTTTCCTGGCGAATCTCAATTGCCGCGCGACGCTGTGAGGCGTTTAGAATCTGCCCTTGAGTCAACCGGCCAATTCCGGTATCAAGCCAGCCTCGCGTTTCTCCTCTCAACCCATTCTGCGGCCGCGTAACGGATTCCTCTTCGGAAGCCACGTCGATGCGCTCGTTTCTACTGATTTTGATCTGGGCCGCGCTCGCCGAACCGGCGTTTGCTGCTTCGAACGTCAAAACTCCGTATGAGACCGTTGTCGAGGCTGAAGAGACGTTTGTCCGCAGCGGACCGGGCAAGAGCAAGTTCTACCCCACCGGCAAACTGCGACGTGGAGAAAAAGTCGTCGTCCATCGGCACGACCCCGGGGGGTGGTGCATGATTGCTCCCCCGCCGGGAAGTTTCAGCTGGGTACCGGCGAAATACGTACAGAAATCGGGCACCGACCGCGGGACGATTACCACGAATAGTGTGGCCGCCCGCGTGGGAAGTTTCGAAAGCGACATTCGCAAAGTTTTTCAGCGCACCCTGGCCCAGGGTGACGAAGTCCACATTCTGCTCGAAAAAATGCTCGCCTCCGATACCGGAGGAGGCGCGCCCGAATTGTGGTATCGTATCGAGCCGCCGCGCGGCGAATGGCGCTGGGTCGCCGGCCAGGATTTAGCGCCCCCGCCCGACGCCGGCAGTCGCAGCCCGACCGACGACCCTTTCGAAGCGCCGGTCATCGCCGACCGCGCGCGGCCGACGGCTTCTCTGGGTTCGAAGTCGGGCGATGAATCGCCGACGTTCGAAAAGCCGCTGGCCGATCCCTCGAATCGAGAATATGCGAGCGACCCCACAGATCAAGAGAGTCGCCAGCCGCCCATTGCCACCCGGCCACTCGTTCGCAAAGAGAATAAGGCAGCCAAAGGAAAGCCGGTCAATCGCACTCAGGATGGAATCCTGGATGAACTGGACGGACTCGACGCCCGTTTCCGATCCATTCTCGATCAGCCGGTGCTCGAATGGGATTTCGGCCAGCTCGAACATGATTACCAATTGCTCTGGGACTCGGCCGAAAGTGGCAGCATCAAGCGGATGATCGACACGCGGCTCACTCGTATCGCGGATTACCGCAAGACCCGCGGTGCAGAGGAAGAAATCGCCCGAATTCAGGCTGAAACTGCCCGCCGTGACGCCGAATTGACTGAAATCCAGCGGCGACAAGAGGCCCAGCTGGCAAGCCTTCGCGAGCCGCGCTTCGACGGCGCGGGAATCATCAATCGCTCGGCCTTGAATCGCCGCGGGGCGCCGCGGTTTGTGTTGCTGGCCCCCGGTGGCCGCGTGCTGGCATACCTCGTACCGGCCGCGGGGGTTAATCTCGAAAGCTGGGTGGGCCGCGCCGCCGGTGTGAATGGCAGCCGAGTGCGTCACCCCGATTTGAAAGCCGATCTCATCACGGTGAACCGACTGTCGCCGGTGCGTCTGGTTCCGTGAATCAGTGACCTTATGTGCCCGCGTCGTGTGGGCTGATGCGCGCCATTCGCGGCCATGCTTTCAGGCATTTCGCCATCGGCGCTCCCCCCTGTGCTGCCGCAGAATTGTCTGGCGCCGCATTGGATTCTGTGAGACCGACGATTCTGCGAACCCTCGGATTGGGCGTTTCCACCGTCGTAGAATCGGCAATCGTTAGAATCGGCCGCGC
>JAYTRB010000207.1:0-2389 GCA_043746425.1 Planctomycetia bacterium | reverse complement strand
GCTGGGGGTTATGCAAGGATGAATTTCTGGAGGGAGGTGGCTGGCCGCATCAGCTTTACGTGCGCGAGGCTCGGCGAATGATCGGCGAGTATGTGATGACGCAGCACAATTGCCAGGGCAGGGCGGTCGCCGATGACCCAGTCGGCTTGGCGGCCTACACGATGGATTCGCACAACACACAGCGGTACATCCAGAATGGGCGGGCGATGAATGAAGGAGACGTACAGATCGGCGGCTTTCCGCCCTACCCGATTTCATACCGGGCACTCGTACCGAAAGAAGGCCAATGCAGCAATCTGCTGGTTCCGGTGTGCCTCTCGGCCACTCACATTGCATATGGCTCGATCCGCATGGAACCAGTCTTCATGGTGCTGGGCCAGTCGGCGGCCACGGCGGCGGCGCTTGCCATCGACGACAACGTGGCCATTCAACGCATCGACCAAAAAAAGCTCAAACAACGATTGCTGGCCGACAAGCAGGTTCTCCACTGGGCGAAACCCTAGGTCGCGCGGTGCGCGATTTGCAATCGTTTGCCAGAGCGCGGCAGGCAAAAATGGCGGGCCGCTGGGCCGCGGTGTTCACCGGCTGGTCGCCAGTTCGAGAATGCAGGTTTAATAAAGTCCTGCTGCTCAAGCGTTAATATTGCGGGAACTTTCCTGGCTGGGCGAGCGTCCCATTTCGTGTCGCCATTTTGTTTTGCCGGTTCCGCCGTTTGGGAAAGAGCTTTCCAATGAAGTCCCATTTGCTGTTTTCGCAGGATCGTGGTCTGGATTTGGATTTCTCGCGGTCTCAGAGATTGAGGCCTCGCGCCATGGTCGTCCTGCAATGGGCGGTCTTATGTGCGGTCGCGCTTGGGGGGGCACTCGCTCCTGGGCTGGGAAATGCCCAGGTAATCATCATCGAGCAAAAGGGGCGGAACTTTCTCCCCACCCCTGCGACTCACCCAAATCCCCATCCTGTCCCCATTGTCTCGTCGTACAAGATTCGCACGGTCGATGTACAGGCCGCGATACGCGAGCAGGCGGCGAAAGTTCAAGTCTCGCAGGTCTTCCAGAATACTGGCAGTTCAACGCTCGAAGCCCAGTTTGTCTTTCCCCTGCCTCAAGATGCGGCCATCAGCGGTTTGACATTGCTTGTTGACGGCAAGGAATTAACCGGCCAACTGCACAAGAAAGAAGATGCCCGACGGATCTATGAAGAGATCGTTCGCCGACAGCGCGACCCGGCTTTGTTGGAATACATCGGGCAGGGCTTGTTTCAGACGAGCGTCTTCCCGATTCCAGCACATGCCGAGCGAACGGTCGAAATTCGGTATACGCAGTTACTCAAAAAAGAGAACGGGCTGATCGATCTCCTCCTGCCGATTGGATTGAGCAAACATTCAAACAAGCCGGTCGAGACATTGAATGTCGTTGTGCGCATTGAAGCGGCCGAGCAGATCAAGACGGTCTACAGCCCGACACACCAGCTCGAGATTCAGCGTCCCGACAATACACATGCAGTCTGCAAGATTTCGCTGCGTGATTCTTACGTCCCCGACGACTTCCGTCTCTTCTATGGCACAGTCAACGGTTTGGTGGGAATGAACGTCATCAGCTACCGGCCCAGTGGCAGCGATGATGGCTATTTCCTGCTTCTGGCCAGTCCCGAGGTGAAGAGTGCTTTGGCAGAGAAGATTGAAAAAACCATGGTGTTCGCATTCGATAAGTCCGGCAGTATGAGCGGCAAAAAAATCGAGCAGGCCAAGGAGGCCCTGAAGTTTCTCATTAACCAGCTCAAGCCTGGTGATACGTTCAACATCATCGCCTATGACTCGGCGGTCGAGGCGTTTCGGCCAGAGTTACAGCGTGCGGACGAAGCCACAATCAAGGCGGCGCTCGGATTTGCCGACGGCCTATATGCCGGAGGAGGTACGAACATCGATGGTGCATTGCAGGCGGCACTGAGGATGTTGAGCGATTTGAAACGCCCCAGCTATGTGCTGTTCATGACAGACGGATTGCCTACGGTCGGGGAGCAAAATGAATTGACCATCTCGGCCAACGCCAGGCAGGCAAATGGGGTGAATGCCCGGGTGTTCGCGTTCGGGGTGGGATTCGACGTCAACAGCCGGCTGCTCGATCGGCTTTCGCACGAGCAGCGCGGGCAGTCGGTTTATGTCCGTCCGAACGAAAGCATCGAAGCGCATGTGGCGGCGCTCTACAGTAAGATCGGCTCGCCGCTGCTGACCGACCTGGCTGTCAACTTTGAATTCGACCGGGTGATTCCGGCCGCTTCGGCGTTGCCCATTTCGCGCACCTACCCCCGCCGGCTCACCGATTTGTTTCAAGGTGAGCAATTGGTCTGGGTGGGAAGATACAAGTACGGCGGTGCGGTGAAGGTGAGCCTG
>JAYTRB010000206.1:0-9090 GCA_043746425.1 Planctomycetia bacterium | reverse complement strand
TTCGTGACGCCGGCCCCTACCGATGCCGCCTTGAAGCGCCGGGTCTGCGTGATGATCCACGAGGTCATGTAACCTCCATAGCTCCAGCCCATGACTCCCAATCGCTCAGGATCGGCGATTCCTTGTTCGATCAGGGCGTCGACTCCCGCGATAATATCGCGATAATCGCCCCCGCCCCAATCATTGTAATTCGCAAATCGAAATTCCTTGCCATAGCCGCTTGAACCGCGCACATTGCAGCGCAAAACGGCGTAGCCCCGCGAGGCGAAAACAGCAATGGGATAGGTTCCGCGTCCCACGATGCAGTTCTGCACGAAGACACCGGTGGGGCCGCCATGCACGATCACCAGCAGCGGAACCCGCTCGCCGGGTTTGTACCCCACCGGAAGCGTCAGCAGGCCTTCAATCTCTCGGCCGTCGGCTGATTTCCACTGTACGGGCTCAGTGTGGCCGAAGGGGAGTTGCGGCAGATCCTGCACCGCGCTGACTTGGTGTGGATTAAACGACGACAAGAGGCTGACGAACGCTTCCGGGGGCCGATCGGCAGCTTCTGATACGAAACCCACATACGAATGCTGCGCATTGACGGCTGGTTGTTCGACCATCAGCCCGGGAGGAGAAACATCGATCGCTGGAGAACCGTCCAGAGGAAGGACACTCAACCGGTTAATCGTTCCTCGAACTTCCGAAACCAGCACGCTGGCGCCCGCAGAAGTCCAGCCGACGATGGCCGGCTTAAGATCGAATGTTTCGGCGAGCGCTCGCGCCTCTTTGCCGTCGGGCTTGACGACGAAGACGCGCGATGCGAAGGCCCATTGCGGAGGTGTTTCGCTGGCCGTGAAGGCGATCAGCTTGCCATCAGGAGAGAAGACAGGTTGTGTTTCAGCCGCCTCAGTGGCGACCACCGGCGTCACGCGAGCTGTGGCAACTTCGACCATCGACAAGTCGGTTTTTTGCCAGTCGTCAACCTGCGGCGTCGGCTGGTGCGTGAAGACGAGGCGCGTGCCATCGGGAGACCAGTCGAAATTGCGGCCTCCCAGTAAACCGCCCACATGCAGGTCGCCTCCGGTCAGCCGACGGCCAGGTCGTTTCCCTTCGGCATTGGCTGCCACCGGAATGACGTACAATCGCGAGCGTTTCTGATTCTCGTTGACGACCAGAGCATCGCGCTTCTCACGATCGGCCTTCTCCTCAGGCTCCGTTTTCGGATCGGTCATCAGAAAAGCGATTTGCGTGCCATCAGGCGACCAGAGGAACGCGGTGAGTCCCCCCCTTTCGTCGGTCATTTGCTCGGCCTCGCCGCCGTTGACCGGAATACGCCAGAGATTTGACTTCGGACCGGCCCGCGGCGTCAGGAAGGCGATCCACTGGCCGTCCGGGCTCCATGCGGGATTGGTGGCCGATTTCTCGCCGCGCGTCAATTGAACCGCATGACCGCCGTCTACCCCGGCCACCGAAATCTGCGACAGCCACTCGCTGTGCTCGCCGTCCATTAACGGGACGCTCACTGAGAAGGCCACGCGTTTGCCGTCGGGAGAAACCGCCACCTCGCCGACCCCTTTGGCTCTAAACATCAATTCCGGGGTCCAGGCGGTCGGCTTGGCATCGGCCGCAGATACGGTGGCCGTGCTTGGAAGGCAAAATCCAATGGCGACGAGCATCGCCAGGAGGCACTGTTTGTTCATCGTATGATCAATCATCATCAGGAATTGAATCGGCAATTGCCCAGCTTACCGGATTGGAATCGCTTTTCAATGAACTGCCCTCGATCCAGCGTGCAATATCGGGTACGCTCCCGCCGCTGATCGGCAGCCCGATGCTGAAAATAATCAATAACAGCCCCTCTCTCGTCGGGCCAAAAGGCCTGACCGACAGGCAAGGATGTCATGGCAGACACGGTTGTCACCACGGAACACGAAGGGCCGATTGAAAGAATCGGCCAACTGACGCTCGACGGAATTTCCTCCGTAGGAGGGTTGGCACTCTTCTTTTTCGACATGCTCGCGTGGCTGGTGACCCGGCTTCCCCGTAGGGCGGTGCTATTCGCCAGCATGTACCAGATCGGCGTCGAAAGCCTGCTGGTTGTGATGGTGACCGGTGGTTTTATCGGCATGGTGATGGCGGTTCAGTCGTACGATCAGTTGCGCTACATGCACCTGGAAACGAACCTTGGGGCCGTCATCAACATTTCGCTGGTCAAGGAACTGGGGCCGGTGCTGGCGGCGACAATGCTGGCCGGTCGGGTTGGCAGTTCAATGGCCGCCGAATTGGGGACGATGCGCATCACAGAGCAAATCGACGCCCTGCGCGTGCTGGGGGCCAACCCCATACACTATCTGGTTGTCCCGCGATTTCTGGCGTGCGTGCTCTTGATTCCTCTGCTCACCGTGATGGCAGATGCGGCTGGCGTTTTCGGGGGCTGGTTCATCTCGACGCAGGTCTGTGGAATCGACAGTCAGCATTACTGGAATCACACTGAAGAGTATATCGGAAGCTTTGAATTGTTGAGCGGAGTTGCCAAATCAGTATTCTTCGGTGCGGCCATCGCAGTGGTCTCATGTCAACGGGGATTCAATTGCCGGGCGGGGGCCGAAGGAGTCGGACGGGCCGCCACCGAAGCCTTCGTCTTCTCGTTTGTAGCGATTCTGACGCTCGATTTCCTCCTGGGAATCATCTGCAACGCGCTGTATCCGTGGTTGGGGCAATAGCGCCATGAACCCTCAAGAACCGCTGATCGAATTCCGCTCGGTGTCGCGCCGCTTCGGGGCGCAGGAAGTGCTGCGCGACATCTCGTTTACGATTCACCGGGGTGAATCGGTGGCGATCATCGGCGAAAGCGGATGCGGCAAGAGCGTCACCCTCAAGCTGATGATTGCCCTCCTGGCGCCCTCGAGCGGTGAAGTGTGCCTCGACGGCCGGTCGCATCGCACGCGCACTGAAAAAGACCTGACGCGAGAACGGTTGCGTTTCGGGTATGTCTTTCAGCAGGCAGCTCTTTTCGACAGTATGTCGGTCGAAGACAATGTCGCTTTCGGACTGCGCCAGAACACCGATTTTTCTGAAGGAGAAATCGCCGCCATCGTTCGCGAACGTCTCAATGAGGTGGGCCTGCCTACGTCGGTCTGCCGTAAGAAACCGGCCGAACTTTCGGGTGGAATGAAAAAACGTGTTGGCTTGGCGCGGGCCCTGGCTCTGTCGCCCGAGATCGTGCTGTACGATGAGCCGACCACGGGGCTCGACCCCATCATGAGTGACGTGATCAACGAGTTAATCGTCCGAGCACGCGCCCGCCGGTCCATTACCGGAATAGTCGTCACACATGACATGGTCACGGTGGGGCGAACAGTCGACCGGGTCATCATGCTCTATCCCCTGTCACGGCTGGAAGGCGACGAACCGCAGATCATTTTCGACGGTACGCCAGCAGAAGTCTTCTCGGCAGCCGACCCGCGGGTGTATCAGTTTGTGCATGGACAGGCGGGCGAACGGCTCGAGGAACTGGCTTTGAATTGAGGAGCGACGATGACCGAGCGACAAATGCAATTTCGCGTGGGGCTGCTGGTCGTCATGGCCGGCGTCGTTACCGCGGGGCTCGTGTTTCGCTTTGGCGAATTGCGCTGGCTGTGGGAAAAGAACTACACCCTGGGGCTGCACTTTGACCGGGCGCCTGGCGTCGAACGGGGAACTCCGGTCCGCAAAAACGGAATTCTAATCGGTACGGTACGTTCAGTGTCGTTCGACGATAACCTGGGGGGGGTTAATGTCATCGTCGAGATCCGCGAACGTTTTCCTCTCCGTAAAGACAGTCATCCCATGCTGACGCGGTCGCTTCTGGGAGACGCGACGCTCGAATTCTCGCCGGGAAAAAGTCGCGACTTCCTGAAGCCCGGTGAACGCATCGAAGGCGCGCCTTCTGATGACCCCCTGGAAATCATCTCTCGAATGGAATCGAAGACGACTCAGGCGCTTGAGTCGTTTGCCGCCACGAGCGAGGAATGGCGCAAGGTGGGCAGCAATCTGAATACCATCGCCGATACCCATCGCGGCAATCTCGATCAGGTGATCGAAGAAGCCGCCGAATCATTACATCAATTCACGATCACGATGCGGAGCGCCAACAAAACGCTCGCTGATCCGGTCAATCAGGAGAATCTGCGAACCACTCTGGCAGAACTGCCGAAGATGATGGACGACACCCGCCTGACGATTCAGTCGATCCGCGGTGCTGTCGTGAAGGCCGACGCGGCCCTCGGCAGTCTAACCGAAGTGACAGCGCCGCTGGCCAAACGCAGTCGCACGATAGCTACCCGACTCGACAACAGCATTGCCAGCCTCGAAACGCTGCTTGGCGAACTGGCCGTGTTTTCCAAAATGATCAACAGTGAAAATGGATCGCTCAGACTGCTCGCCTCAGATCCGCAACTCTATCGCAATCTCGATTTATCTGCCGAATCGCTGCAGATCATTCTGAAAAATCTCGAGCCCACAATCAGGGATCTGGGAATCTTTTCCGACAAGATTGCCCGACATCCCGAACTTCTCGGTGTGCGGGGAGTCATCGACCCCAGTACGGGGGTCAAGTAGCCGCGTCATTTCGACCGTTTTAGAGCCATAATCGGCCGCGCAGCTCATGCCTACGTCTCCCGCCGGGCGTCCTGCCGTTCGGTAACATGATCTCTACCCGCTACTGCCTTTTGGCAGAGTCGCTCGCACTCTACGGATTTTGAATACCGCGGCCGGGCGAGGTCATTTCCGTCCGCAGAGCTTCTGATCGCAGGCCATTTGCCCGATTTTCAAGATCCTGCCGCGGCTCCAATTGCTCGGGAGCAAGTGCATAGGACACTTCCCGCCGGTCGTTGATCTTCGTGAAGGCGAAGTTATCGGTCACGAATTCAAGCGGAAATACCTGATACCAGGGAGTCGAAAGCTTGACCGGCGTCGTCAGCGTCTTATAGCCTGCTTTCTGCAGCGTGATTTCTCGCGTGCTATAATATGTGTAGTCAATGGAAGTCGGAGTGAAACCGATCTCTTCCCCGTCCACAAAGACTGCCGCTCCCGGCGGATCAGAGCGAATTGTCAGGCGGCGATGCATGCAGCCACTTGAGAACACTGACGTCGCCGCCAACAGCAACAGCAGCAGTTTTCGGCCGGCGCGGGGTGCCGAATCAACCGACCGCAAAACATGTGTCGTGTTCGTCGAAGTGGGCGCTATGTCGGACGGTGTCAGCATCGGATTGGGTCGTATCAGACCGCCATTTAAACGCGTGGGAAGAACTGGCCAAAGACGTTTCACAGCCGTGATTTCCGGCGGCACAGGGTCGCGAATCCTAGCCATTAAAGGATTTCCTGGCTAGGGGAGTTACTTCGCTGCAAAAGTCTGTATAATCCCGCGAACTCGGAGAAATCCGATAAGATTGGTAGAAGACCGATGGGTGTCGATTGGTCGCCCGGCTGACAGTCGGGCGGATTGATCGAAATGAACGCAAACGGGGTACGGAGCGCGGAATGTTCTGGGAGCAGAAGGTCGAATATGCGGCTCTCAGCGACATCGGATTTCGGCGTCGGAATAATCAGGATTCTTACGCCGTCCAGATTTCTGCCGATCGCGAGCAGTGGAATCGTCGCGGCCATCTGTTTCTCGTCGCCGACGGAATGGGGGGGCATGCTGTCGGCGAACTGGCCAGCAAAATCGCGGCCGACACGATTCCCCACACCTACCAGAAACTGCAAGACGCAGACCCGCCCGAAGCGCTTAAGGCAGCGGTAGTTGTGGGTAATGCCACGATTAATGCACGGGGCGAGATGAATCGCGATTTTACGCGAATGGGAACCACCTGCACGACGCTGGTCATGTTCTCTCAGGGTGCGGTCATCGCCCACGTCGGAGACAGCCGCGCCTACCGGATTCGGGCCGACCGAATTGAACAATTGACGTTTGACCACAGCCTGCAATGGGAACTTCTGCGACAGGGGAAGATGTCTCCTGAAGAGATCTTTCGCAGTGAACCGCGCAACGTCATTACCCGCAGCCTCGGCCCGCAGCCGGTCGTGCAGGTCGACGTCGAAGGGCCTTATCCGATTCGCGCCAACGACGTTTACTTACTGTGCAGCGACGGATTGACGGGGCTCATCAAAGATGAAGAAATCGGAATGATTGCCCGCCAGCTTCATCCCTCAGAGGCGTGCCGCCTGCTAGTCGACCTGGCCAATCTACGGGGTGGACCAGACAATATTACGGTCCTCATCGCGCGAGTCGGGCCCATTCCCGCGGAATTGCCGCAGGACGCAGTCGCGTCCTCCGCCGATTCCAACAGCCCCGCAGACGGTTGGGGATGGTTCATTTCAGTGTTGCTGGCCGGCATTACGTTCGTTGTGGGAAATGCACTGGTGTTTTTTGAACGCCGCCTTGAGGGCGCGCTGATCGAGGCGGTGGGGGTGGTCGGAATGGGAATCCTCATTTTGCTCTGGCTGCGATTTCGGCGGCTGGCACGCGAACGCTCCAGTTTTCCAGAGGTCACTCCGGGAACCCCCTATCGGACGGCCTCGGCGAAGATCACCCCTGAGTTCGTCACAGAATTGGCCAATCTCGAGCACAATCTGCAGCGGAGTGCGATGGAAGAGGGCTGGTCGATTGACTGGACGGCGCACAGTCAGGTCTTCCAGACAGCAAAAACGGCCTTATCTGAGAGGCGCTATACAGAATCGCTCCGCGATTTTGCGAAAGCGATTCATTTCCTGATGGGAGGCATTCACCTCTTGCGAAGACAACGCGATCAATTGCAGCGCTGGGGACCACGGCCGGCACAGAAGGGCGAAGAGCCAGAGGGCAAGTAGCCTTACTCGTCCCCCGTTTCCGCCCAGAAGGGGCCCGGCGGCAATGTTCAACCGCGTGTCACTCAAAGCGGTTTCAAGATTGGTTCCCGTCATCGATATGGTCCGTGTCCTATCGAATCAGTGCGTTATGCCCGAAACACGCTCAAGGCGTTATTGACGAGGCAGGTGTTGACTTGGCGCACTTCAGAAGAGCAGGCAGAACCAGGAATGAGCGACTCACGGGCTTCGTTGGTGCCGCAGCGCTTTGCCGGCCAATGTGCCGGTAGGAGTGCCTTGCCACACGGCAGGCTGGCCATTCACGTAAACGTATTTGATTCCTCGCGAATATTGATGCGGGTCGTCGTAAGTGGCTCGATCGCCGATCTCCTGCTGATCGAAGATGACCAGATCGGCAAAATGGTTCAGACGCAGGAGTCCACGATCGGGCAGGTGCAGAATCTCGGCCGGCAATCCGGTGCAACTTCGAACGGCCTGGGCCAGTTCCAGCGTCTTCTCGTGAATGGCATAATAACCGATCTTTCGCGAAAAGGTGCCGTAGCTGCGGGGGTGCGGACGGTCGCCACCGGGGAGGTACGCCCTTCCGTCGGAAGCTGTGGCCACCCAGGGAAGCGTCATGACATACCGCACATCGTCTTCGCTCATACTGAAATTGACGATTGCCGCGCCGCCGCCACGCGTGATTTCGACGACGACTTCAACCGGAGAGATCTGCTCGGCAGTGGCGATTTCCGCGATTGACTTTCCGGCCCATTGCGGCTTGGGAGCGTAACGGGCGATCTTCAATCGTGCACCGCCGTCGCCCTTCTTGAGTGACTCTCCAATGGCTTCGCGGATGCGGGCCGCTTGTTCCGGGTTGTCGAGCCGCGCCACCAGCTCTTTTTGGCCACCGGCCCGCGCCCATGTGGGAATCACTGTGGCATCGAGCGAAGTGCTGGACGCAATGTATGGGTATTGATCGGCTGTGACGAGCGTCCCATTCTGGCGCGCCTCTTCAATCTGCACTGCCGCGCGACGAACCAGACTCCAGGCGTCGCGCCCGCTGGATTTGAAGTGGGAGATATGGACCGGGATTTTCGCCTGGCGACCGATGTCAAGCGCCTCGTTGACGGCCACCAGGAGCTGCACGCCTTCGTGCCGGAGGTGACTGGCGTAAAAGCCTCCAGACCCGGCGACGACTTTTGAAATCTCCACAAGTTCAGCCGTATCGGCAAACGAACTGGGAACGTAAATCAGGCCCGTCGACATGCCCCACGCCCCTTCCTGCATTGCCTTGCCGGCAAGATCCTTCATCTTGACGAGCTCTTCAGGCGTGGCCGGCCGTTGAACGCTCCCCATGACGGCTTCCCGCAGGTTGCCGTGGGGCAGCAGGTGCCCGACGTTCGTCCCTGCGCCGGCCGCGTCGATCTTCAGGTAATAGTCGGCGACTTCGATCGGCCCGGCGCCACAGTTTCCGGTAATGATCGTCGTACAGCCCTGCATCAGGTAATTGACGTTCGCCCGCATCAGCCGATCGACAACCTGACCATCGCTATGATTGTGCAGGTCGATAAACCCGGGGGCGACAATCAACCCGCGACAATCGAGTTCGAGCGCGACGCGACTGGTCTCGAAATTGCCGATGGCAACGATGCGGTCACTCTTGACCGCCAGATCGCCAACCACAGGCTCGGCGCCGCTTCCATCATAGAGCGTCCCACCTCGAAGAACGAGATCGGCATCGATCGGCTCAGCGCGTGTGGTCGATGAGAACGTCACGGTTATTGTGAACGCCCAGAATAGGGCCAATTGGCGCGAGTTCATGAAAAATCATTCTTCAGGAGTCATTCGTCATTCCGCACGATACAAACCGTGCGTCTGGATGTAACATTCCACCGCCCGCGGCGTCAGATAGCGGATGCTCTTGCCTTCACGGACACGGCCACGGATGTCGCTCGAGGAAATAGCGACGCCGGGAATTGTAACCAGCTGGAGTCGCGATTCGAGCGTGTCTCCCACAATGCGGCGCAGAGGCTCAACATCGGGAGGGGGCGCTCCGCCGCGATTGACGACGGCCAGGCGCGCGAGCTGCACGATTCGCTGCGGTTCACGCCAGCTAAGAAATTCGTACAGCGAATCGGCGCCGAGCAGAAAGTACAGTTCTCGCGATGGGTCTTCGGCGTGCAGGTCGGCGAGCGTTTCAACCGTATAGCATGGGTCGCAACGATCGAGCTCGCGGCGATCAACTTGAAAACGATCGTGCCCCGCCAGGGCGAGTTC
>JAYTRB010000205.1:0-15247 GCA_043746425.1 Planctomycetia bacterium | reverse complement strand
TGAATTCCCGCGACGTTCGTGTCGATCGGCTGAAACGGCCCGCGCACCGAGTCGGTCGCCTCGGGCTTTGGATCCCACAGATCGAGGTGGCTGGGCCCGCCGCAATTGAAGATCATAATGACCGAGCGCGCTTTGCCGTTGCGTCCTGGCTGTGCCGAGGCCCGCGACAACCCAGCCCCCAATCCGCTAATCGCACCTGCTGCGACCTTGAGAAACATTCGGCGGGAAGAAGTATCGACAGAATCAGTTTGTCGGACGTCACGCAGTCGCTTCGACACCCATGATCTCCCGTGTTCGCAATCCGGCGGTTCAGCAAACGGCCAGTTCCATCGGCATGTGCTTATGCATTATGGTAGCGACATCGATGGAACCGGGCAATAGAATCTGTTCCTGAAATCGGAAGGAGGATGATCCGGTTCCACTTCCGCCAGTGGCGGTGTATTCTGGTGGAACTATGGCACATGCCTACACGCCGGGTCTCAAGGTGACAGGTCGCGCGTTGCTGCGCCGGCGGCGGATCTTGCCCATTCACGGCGAGGTGCTCGTGCGGCTGGGGCAGAAGGTGGCCGCTCGCGATGTCGTGGCACAAACGCTGCTCCCGGGTTCAATCACTCCCGTGAATGTCGCCAATCTGCTATCGATATCGCCCGGCGAGCTTTCGGAAGCCATGTTGATCCCTCCTGGTAAATCGGTCATCGCCGGCGAACTTCTGGCCCGGTCGAAAGGGGTGTTCGGCTGGTTTAAAAAAGAGTGCCCGTCGCCGGCCACGGGAACGATCGAGGCGATTTCGGGCGTGACTGGGCAGGTAATGCTTCGCGGTGCTCCGATTCCGGTGCATACGCGGGCATTTCTGGCAGGCATCGTCGTAGAGACTGTCGAAGCCGAAGGGGCGACGATCGAGGCCGAAGGGTCGTTCGTGCAAGGCATCTTTGGCATCGGGGGTGAAGCGTTTGGCCCCATCGAAATCGCCTGCAGTCGGCCCGACGATGACTTGGCCGCAGAGGCTATTGTTCCCACGATGCGCGGCAGAGTGGTGGTAGGGGGAAGGCGCGTGACGGCCGAAACGCTGACGGCAGCCGTTGCGGTGGGCGTGGCGGCGATCATCACGGGGGGAATCGACGACCAGGACCTGCGCGACTTTCTCGGCTACGACCTGGGAGTAGCGACCACGGGATCAGAAAACGCAGGGCTGACGTTAATCATCACCGAGGGCTTTGGCGAGATTGCCATGGCGGGGCGGACGTTCGAGCTGCTCACATCGCGCGCGGGCTGCGATGCGGCGGTCAACGGCGCCACTCAGATACGGGCCGGCGTTTTGCGTCCCGAAGTGGTGATTCCCTGGGCGGGCCAGATTGTCGCGGCAGAAATGAATGTGCCTGCCACGGCCAGCGACAGCGGGCACCCCCTGCGGCTCGGGATTTCGGTGCGTATCATCCGCGATCCGCATTTTGGTATCATCGGTTCCGTCGTGGCATTGCCCGAAAAGCCGCAGGAGCTGGCGTCGGGCTCAAAAGCGCGGGTTTTAGAAGTGCAATTGCCGACAGGCGAACGGGTCTTCGTGCCGCGTGCCAATGTCGAACTTATCGAGGAATAGGCGATTTTCTATGCCCGAGTGCCCGGCGTTCGATGTCGCCCCCGTGGGGATTCGCCTTGGTACTACCTCGTCGGGCCTGCACGCCATTTTTGCCTTCATTGTCATTTTACTGAATCTCGCGGCAGTGCCTGAGCAGGCGATTGCCCACGACGAAAAACCCGCGGCGACCCAACCGCCCGTGAAGATCGCTCCGCCGACCCGCCTGACGGCCGAAGATCATCCGAATGATGCAGGGAAGTCGATTGACCTGCGATGGAACCTCTCGCCCGACGACGCGCCTCAAATAAAACCGCGACTCATTCGCGGGTACAAAATCTTTCGGAGGCGTGCTGACGGCCACGATTCTCTTCCGGAAACCGGGAAACTGCCAAAAGCCCTTTCCCAGGTGGCCTTCGGCATTGAGGAATACACTGATTCACTCTGCGAGCCCGGAACAGGCTATCTGTATGAGGTCATGGCGGTCGGTCCCGATGAGCAACTTTCGGAGCCGGCGCGGCTTGAACTGCCCGTTGTCGGAATTCCGCAATGGTTCGATTCAAGCCGAATCTGGTTTGGGGTGATTCTGTCGCTTGTCTGCGGCAGCGTGATCTTTTTCACCGAGATGGTCAAAGCCGGGCGCAACATTCACGTGCGCGAAATCGCAGGCTTGAAAGCAATTCACGAAGCCGTGGGACGCGCGACTGAAATGGGACGTCCGTGCCTGTTCGTACCAGGACTTCAAGACATGAACGAAATCTCAACGGTGGCTGGCATCAACATTTTGTCTCACGTGGCGAAGATCGCCGCTGACTACGACGCCACCATCGAAGTTCCCACTATGAAATCTCTGGTGATGACCGCTGCCCGCGAGACTGTTCAAGCGGCGTACCTGGGGGCGGGGCGTCCCGATGCCTACAGCGACGACCGCATTTACTACGTCACGGAAGAGCAGTTTGCCTATGTGGCCTATCTGACGGGTTATATGGTACGCGAGAAGCCGGCCGCCTGCATTTACGCGGGAACATTCTTCGCCGAGTCGCTGATTCTGGCCGAGACCGGAAATTCGGTAGGCGCGATTCAGATTGCCGGCACGGCAGAGGCGTCGCAATTGCCGTTTTTCGTCGCTGCCTGCGACTACACGCTGATCGGCGAAGAGCTATTCGCCGCCGGGGCTTATTTATCGGGCGAGCCCCACCAGCTGGGAAGCCTTAAAGGGCAGGACGCAGGCAAAGTGCTCGCCGGTTTTCTGTTGACAGCCGGGTCGCTACTGGCCACGGCAGCGGTGCTCTTTCCCCAGTGGAGCGCCGCGACAACCGCATTGACTTTTTTGACGCAGACGGTGCTTGGCCGGGGAGGTTCAGGATGAAAAATGGCGTTCCCTGGATGATCGCCGCGGTCACTGGCTTCGTAATGATTGGGGCGTTTTTTGTGCCGGCGGTTCGCGATTGGCGCGACGCCGCCGGAACATGGTTCGAGATTCTCGCCGCCATCGCCTTCGTCATCGGGGGTGCGAACCTGTTCGCGCACCACTTGCAAAAGATCTCGGCCCGCGAGGCCGGCTGGGGGTATTCCGCCGTCACGCTGATCGCGTTTCTGGCGACTCTGATCATCGGCCTTTTGAAAGCGGGGGTTCCCGGCCACGATCTCGATCACCCGTGGTCGGGCCATCATCAGGCAGAAGGGGGCGGCCTGTGGTGGTTGTTTTCGTATGTCTATACCCCTCTGGCGGCGACAATGTTTGCCCTGTTGGCGTTCTACGTCGCGTCCGCCGCGTTTCGTGCGTTCCGTGCAAAAAACACCGAAGCCACAGTGCTGCTCGTGGCAGCGTTCATTGTCCTGCTGGGGCGGACGTACGCCGGCGCCTGGCTGACATCGGCCGTGCCTGACGAATACTCGGCGCTGACGTTTCCGGGGATGACGGCGATCATTCTGGGGGTGTTCAACACGGCCGGGCAGCGGGCCATCATGATTGGCATCGCGCTGGGGGTCGCCGCCACGTCGCTGAAAGTCCTGTTGGGGGTTGACCGTTCGTATCTTGGATCGGACGGGAAGTGACGCTATGCTCGACTTCCTGAAGACGCTCGACCGTCGGTGGATCTTCCTGGCCATGCTGCTGGCTGTGGCGATCCCGATATATCAGCAAAAGCTGTTTCCCGAGACACCCACCAAGCCAGTTCAGGACGTCTTTGACTACATTGAACAACTTGACCAGGGATCGAACGTCCTGTTTTCCCTCGACTATTCGCCCAGCAGCGAAGGTGAATTGGCGCCGATGACGACCGCACTGATTCGCCACTGCTGCCTGAAGCGACACAAGATGTTTTTCATGACATTAATGCCCGACGGGCTTCCGTTGCTTGAGCCGAATATTGAAGCCGTCATCGAGACCGAATTCAAGGACTCAAAGTTCGAGTACGGCGTTGACTATGTCAACCTCGGGTATAACGCTGGCCGTGAGGTCGTGATTGTCGTCATGGGCACGAACCTGAGCAAAATGTTTCCTCTCGACTACTATAAAAAGCCGATCGACCAACTCCCCATGATGGAGAACGTTATCAGCCTGCAGGACATGGATCTGATCATAACGATCAGCACCGGATATCCAGGGGTGAAAGAATGGGTGCAGTACTCGGCCAGTCCGTACGGAATCAAACTCGCCGCGGCGGCGACGGCAGTGCAGGCCCCGCAAGCCTATCCGTACATGCCCAACCAATTACTGGGATTGCTGGCGGCGATCAAGGGGGCCGCAGAATATGAAGCCGCGCTGGGGGCCCGATATCCCGCGTACCGCGACCCCAGGAAGAACGACGGCATCCGTCGAATGGCGCCTCAGTTCTGGGGGCACCTGCTCATCATCGGTCTGATCCTGCTGGGCAACGGCATCTACTTCGCCGATCGCGTACGGGGAGGCCGCCGATGAAGCGCGAAACGCTGATCTGGACGATTCTGTTCGTCGTCGGCGGACTGTTTCTATTCTACCGGGCTGCGCTCAGCGAGCATGGCATGGGAAAGGAGTACGTAAAAGAATCGCGAATTAATCCCCAGTCGGCAAGCGATCTGCGAATCAAGTTCGTCAATGCACGCATCGGAGAAGAGGGAGCCCGATTCAGTCTTTCGCGCACCGTGGGATTATGGCTCTCGGCTTTCTTCACTCTGGCTGTTCTGTCATTTCTATACCGCGACAACGTCTTCTACAAAATCGCCGAATCGATATTTGTGGGGGTCGCAGCGGGATGGGCTATGGCGTCGGCCGGATTTTGGGAAGCGATTGTTCCCAAACTTCTGGCAAATTTGGTTCCCGATCTGATGCGTACCTGGGCGCTTCCCGATCTCGACGCCTCGAGGAAACCCAATTACATCTACCTGGTTCCACTGGTTCTGGGAATCATGGTGCTCTGGCGACTCATGCCGCGCGGCGGGTGGATCGCCCGCTGGCCGCTGGCCTTCATCGTGGGAACATTCGCGGGAATCAAATTGATCAGCTTTCTCGACGCCGACTTTGTGAATCAGATCCGCAGCACGATCGTTCCGCTGGTTGTATTGAACCAGCAGGGACGGTACGACGTATGGTCATCGCTAAGAAACGCGGGGCTCGTCTTCGGAGTATTGTCATGTTTGACGTATTTCTTCTTCTCACTGGAACACCGGGGGCTGGCCGGCAAGATGGCGCGCGTCGGAGTTTGGTATCTGATGATCACTTTCGGCGCGTCGTTCGCCTTTACCGTTATGGGGCGGATTGCGCTTTTGGCGGCGCGCATCTCGTTTCTGCTCGACGATTGGCTATGGCTGATCGACCCAAAGGGAGAACGTCCCTTTTAGGCGGTCGATCTGCGTTGTATTCTCCCTGAGAAAATACTGATTGTCGCCCGGCGGGGGCCCCATTTTCAAAAGGTCACTTGCCGTTCAAATAAGCGATGCAGTCAGTTAACTGCCTTTACAACCGGAGATCAAGTCCATGTCGAAGCTGGCCGGAAAAATCGCCGTCATCACCGGCGCTAATCAGGGAATCGGAAAGGGAATTGCAAAAGCCTGCGCCGCCGCGGGGGCGAAGCTCGCTCTGTGTGCGCGCCGTGAGGCGAAGTTACAACACACCGTGCGCGAGCTTGAAGCGGCCGGCGCCGAAGTCTACGCGCAACCCGTCGATGTGACAAACGAGCATGCGGTCGACGGCTTCTTCGGGGCGGTGATCGAGCATTTCGGGCGGGTCGACATTTTGGTCAACAACGCCGGCGCCTTCGATGGCGGCAGGATCGACGAACTGACGCTCACGGCCTGGAACAACGTCATCGGTGCTTGTCTGACAGGAACTTTTCTGTGCAGTCGCCGGGCGTTCGGTCTGATGAAAGCGCAGGGGGGCGGAAGGATTCTCAACATCGGATCGATCTCGGCCCAGCGACCCCGCGAAAACAGCGCCCCTTATGCCGCGGCAAAGTTCGGCGTGTGGGGGTTGACGCAGGCGACCGCGCTCGACGGCCGCCCGTTCGGCATCGTCGCCAGTTGCCTGCACCCGGGAAATGTATTTGTCGAACGCCGCCAGGAATCGGGCCTGGAATCAGATGACGAGCCGATGATGAGTATTGAAACGATCGCCGAGGCGGCGCTGGCGATGTTGACGCTCCCAGCGAACGTCAACATGCTGGAAGCGATTGTCTTGCCTGTGGGGCAGCTCTATTTAGGGCGGGGGTAAGCTGTGTCTCGCTATATTCCCATTCTCTGTCTGGCACTGATGCACGCCCTGGTAGACGCCGTGGCGATGTTCATTGAACCCCTCTGGCCTGAGCTGCGAAAATCACTCGACTTGTCCGAGCGAGAATTGTTCATTTTGCTGTCGATTGTCGCTGTGGCCCCCAACTTCAGTCAGGTTCTTTTTGGGTTCGTCCAAGATAGATACGGATCGCGGTACCTTTTGTGGCTGGGGCCGGCGGTAGCGGCCGTGTGCCTGACGTCGATCGGCCTGACGGGGTCGGCGATCTGGCTGGGCGTACTGCTGGCGGTCGGATACATCTTCATCGGTTCATTTCATCCTGAGGGAGCAGTCTTCGCCGGACAACTTCTACCTGAACAGCGAACGCGTGCCATTTCGCTGTTCGTCTTCGGCGGAACGATGGGGCTGAGTCTAGGTCCGACTCTCAGTGGCAACCTCGTCCAGAACTTCGATCTCTCAGCCCTGCAATGGCTGGCCGTCCCGGCGCTGGTGCTCATCGCCGTCATTACTTTTTTCTCGCGGCAGGCGGTCTCCACGGTCGCGGTGACGCATGAGTTGCCGGTGCCTGCCAACGCTCTGCCGCTGGCGTCGCAATGGAAACTGGCGTTTTTTTTGCTTCTGGTCTGCTCGCTGCGCGTCGTGCCCAATTCGGGAATGACCCGTGCGCTGGCGTTCGTGCTCAAAGATCGCGAATTCGAGACGGGCGCCATCGGCAACATTCAGAGCCTGTATCTGGCGTGTGGAAGCTTCGGAATTCTGCTGATCGGGTCGCGATTTGGCCACGGTTACGAACGCAAATTGATGATCTACAGCCCTCTGGCCGCCATTCCCCTGATGCTTGGCCTGGCGATTCCTGGTTGCCCGACGTGGCTTTTGGTGTCGCTGCTTGTCCCTTCGGGGCTGGTGCTGATCGGCACGACCCCGGCCATGGTGTCATACTCGCATCAATTGTTTCCGCGCGACACCGGCATGGCCTCGGCCCTGACGATGGGCTTGTCGTGGGGCACAAGTGGTCTGGCCGTTGCCGGAATGATTCCGGTGTTTGTAGATCAAATGCGCGAACCGGCTCTGCTTTTCAGCGCGTTCGTGCCCTGCCTTGCCGCCGCTGGGTTAGGAGCCCTTCTCCTGCCGCAGATCGACCTCTATGACCCGGCTGTCAGGCCCCAGGAAGTGCAAAGTCGATAGCCTGAAGGAATGGAGAATGATTCTGGCGCATTCGCCGCGAGGTCACTTGGCGGCGACGTCGAATTTCGGCGCCAGGTCGTAGATGCGGATCGTCTTGTCGAAAAGCGGAACCGCAAGCCGAAAACCATCCGGGTGCAAAGCCAGGTCATAAGCGACGCTCGGAATTCCAATCGCGTGGAATGATTTTTCTTCGTCCGGCTTCCAGAACCACATTGCGCCGGCGCCACCGCCGCCGGCACCGATGAGGAATTCACCCGACGGATGAAACCGCACCCCCCAGACGCTCCCCTGGAAATTCTCCTTGGGTTTAAGCAACTTGACCTGCTTCCCTGATTCCCAATCGAACAGGACGACGGCCGGTGAACCTATGCCGGCAAAGGCATTGCTCACCTCGGTTATTCCCCCCACCGCCAGCAGTTTTCCGTCGGGACTGAAATCGAGGCAGCGAATTCCCCCGACGTCGGCTTTGAAACCTGTGTCGAACTTCCACAGCACTTTCGCATCAATTTCGCGGGTCATGTTCCAACTGCCGACATCCCACTGTTTGATCACCCCCATCAGATCGCCCGAGAGTAGAAACTTGCCCGTGTGATCGAAGGCCACATTGTAGACATGCCGTGGATGGCCCGTGAGTTCTTTCACAAGCGTCCCGTCGAGTGCCGACCAGACGCGGACGAGCGTGTCGTTTCCGCCGGTGGCGATGAGTTGACCGTCAGGACTAAGGGCCACAGCCCGAATATAGCCCTGATGAGCTTCGATCGTTCGCACGGGGGCCGGCGTCGCATCGAACGCCTTCCACCACACAAGTTTCCCTTCGTGGCCGCCTGTGACGACTTCCCCGCCGGCGCCCGGCAGAAGTGACAGCGTGCCAATCCAGCTTTTATGTCCCGCCACATGCAGCGCACTCCCACTGAAAATGTCCCAGCGGTGAAAATTGTTGTCTTGCGCTCCGGCGAATAGAAAATCGCCAGCGGGGTCGAACCGGCACGTGAGCGGCGGGCGATCGTGGGTAATTGTCTGGACGAGGCGCACGGCCGTCGCATCGGCCTTGGGAATTCCTTTTTCAAATGCGAAAATGCGGTCATTTGCCAATTTCAATTGGGCCCGAGTTTCGCTGTCGACCTTGTCGGCGGTCGCTTTGGCTTCGGTCGCCGGCTTTACGGCCGGCTCGACTTCGGCAACTTTCTTGTCGGCAACCGCTTTTCCCGCCTCGGCCTGCTTTTTCCTTTCAAATGCATCGGCCAATTGTTTGGCGGCCGAATCGGCATTCTTTTGCGCAGTTTCAGCCGCCGTCTTCGCCGCATCAGTGGCCGCTTGATCGTCCTTCTGTTCGATCGCGACCTTCTTGAGGATTTCCTGAGCGTCTGCGGCCGCTTTGTCTGCGACAGCTTTGGCCTGCTCGGCGGCGGTAATGACCGCAGCGGCATCGGCCAGCGCCTTCTCGGCGGCCACGACAGCAGCCTTGGCGTCGGCGAGCGCTTTGCTTGCAGCTTCGAATCCAGCGTTGGCCTTCGCTGCCGGTTCGGCTGTGGCAATGGCGCGCTCGGCCCAGCGGGTTGCATCATGGCGGGCGAACTGCAAAGCGGGCGCATCGGCAGGTGGTGCGGCGGCAGGTACGGGTGGTGTCGCCGTGGGTTGCTCGTCTGCGGTCGCAATTTCCGAATCGACGAGAAACGTCAAAACGAATAGTGCGGCTATTCTCAAGGAATCCCCAACTTTTCTGGCGATCAGAGTCAGAACGAATCGGACCGCCAATTCTTGAACGGACTGCAATCCGGTTCGGAAGGATCGGCAGAATGGCGGGTATTTCACGCGAGAATCTCCGTGATAGCGTCGGCCTTGGGATCGGCCTTGTGGAACGGACGTCCTTCGTGCCAAAAGGACTGCGACGGGTCGAGCCCTACTGCGCGGTAGTACGTGTGAAACAAGTGCCCGCCATCGACCTCGCGCTCGACGACCTGCGTTCCATTGGCGTTCGTCTTTCCGACAACGGCGCCGCCCTTAATGCCCGCTCCTCCCAATGCGATTGACCAGGCCGTTCCCCAGTGGTCGCGACCGACGAGATGATTGATACGCGGGGTTCGCCCGAATTCGCACATGACGATGACCAGCGTGTGTGCCAACAGACCCCGATCGGCAAGGTCGGCGATAAATGCTGAAAAGGGGCGGTCGAACTCGCCAAGCTGTTCGAGATGAAAGTTGAAGTTCTCTGAATGAGTGTCGTAGTTCGTGTGATTGACTTTCACGAACGTTACGCCGCTCTCGATCAATTTGCGGGCCATCAGGCAGTGACGGGCGAAGTCGTGTCGGCCGTACCGGTCGTGATCGGCCGCGGGGATTTGGCTGAAGTCGAAAATATCGCGACGGGCAATGAGGGCCGCGGCCTGATCAAACGACGAGTTGTAGGCCTCGGTCTCGACCTGTCGGCGGCCTTGTACGAATCGCCCGCTGAGTTTCGCCCGCAATTCGCGCCGCCGCTTGTCGGCGTCGGTCGATAGTCCTGCCGGAAGCGCCAGATTGGCCGGTGGATTGCCATCCTGCAGACCGACGGGAGCGAACCGCGGCCCGAGAAACGAGGCTTCTCGTGCCCCTCCGCCCCCGGCGACGCAAAGGTAGCCCGGCAGCGGGCTGTTCGGTGGCGACAATTGTGAAGAAAATGCAGATCCCAGATACGGATAGTCGAAACCGGGTGTCTGAGGGCGCCCTGTCTCCATGATGTAAGTCCCTTTGCCGTGATCTCCTTCTTTAGTATTAATTCCCCGGATCAGAGCCAGGTGATGCATTTGCTGCGCGGTATGGGGAAGCAGTTCTGAAATGTGCACTCCTGGTACCGAGGTGGCAATCGCCTGAAACGGCCCTCCGGTTTCGGTATCGGGTTTCGGGTCCCACGTTTCTAATTGGCTCACACCGCCCGACAGCCAGAAGACGACGCAGCGCTTCTGCTGAGCGCTCAGTTGCTCGGCGGCTTTCGTCTGCGCCATGCCGCTAAAACTGAGCGCCCCCAGCGCCCCGGCCGTGCCGTTGAGAAAAGTGCGTCGCGAAACATGGGCCGCCGAGCGGCACGCGTAATTGCATTCCATGGCAAATCTCGCAGGATTTCAAAACTTGGAATTCGACTCGACCGACGACAACAAACCCGCCAGACCGACACGCCGCGCTCCGTCGGTCTGCCCGGCCCCCCTTAATGGTTAAACCGAAACTCACTCGACGAGATCGTCGCCCAGATCAATTCCTGAACGGCGGCGACCCGCCCTTCTCCAGTCTGACCTGCCAGGAACCCGCTTACGTCTTGAAGATCGTCAGCATTCGGCCGGCGGGTAAGCGTGCTCAAAAACAACTCTTCGGCAATCGCTTGCAGGTTGTCTTCAGGAAGCTTGAGCAGGCGATCGGTCAGATTGCCGGGCTTGCGCGCCAAGAAACCAATGATGGCGGGGTCATTGGCCAGAAATAGAACCTGGTCGGTGGTCGATTCAAAATTCTCGCGCGGATGTCCCGGCTCACCGCCAAAAAGCTGTACGAAGCGTTGTTCGTACCCGACGAGCTTTTCATGCAATGCAGACTCGCTGAAATTTTCCCCCAAGGCCAGTCGATGCACGTCGGTTTCGCCCGTCGCCTGCATGACACTCCAGGCAAACTGGGCCGGCGAAAGCGGCTTAAGGAGTGCTTGAGCGAATTGGGCATCGGACGACGACGCTGAACCGGCCGGTTGCGAATGTTCTGCCGTTTGAGTTGGCGCCAGACTTGCCTCGTCGCGCCGGCTAGAACGTTGATACGTATTGCTCAATGCAATCTCTCGCAGGAACAACTTGATATCCAACCGCCGCTCGGCAAGAACTTCGGTCAACATGGCCAGCAACAGCGAATGCGATGGCGGATTCTCAGAATGGTCGAGTTCGACGGGATGTACGATTCCCCGGCCGACCATCAGCGCCCACAGCCGGTTGGCAGTCGTCCGGCAGAAGCGACGGTTATCGGTTGAGGCGATGAATTCGGCGAACTTTACCCGTCGGCTGAAGCGAGGAACGGGACGGATGGTTTTGTCTTTGTCATCCGGCTTGACGGTATACGCATCCTCCAACTTCTCAAACTTCGGTTCCGAAATCGACATCCCGTCGAAAAGTTTGGGCCCGGTTGTTCTAGGTCCCTTCGAGAGCTTGTCACGAATTTCGAACACTGATTCAAATTTCGTTTCACCATCGGCCTTCTCGGCGAATATGACGTGCTTGTCCTTGTCAGTCATCACGAAGCTGCGAATGAAGAACGCGGAAATACCATAATAGTGCTGTTGTTTGAAATCTTCGACCTGCGGGTGATTGTGACACTGCGCACACTCGAGATTGGCCCCCAGAAACAACTTGCCGATGTCGCGCGTGATTTCGTTGACATCGCCCTCGCGATCGAGATAAAACCGCGCTGGCCCGCGATGCGCCGGGTCGGAGCCGTCGGCCGTCAAAATGTCGCGGACAATCTGGTCCCACGATCGGTTCTGTGCGAACGAATCGCGGAGGAATTGTTCCCACTCGGCGAGGGGCACGTGCTTTTGCGGCAGCCGGCGCATCAGCATGACGTCGAACACGCGTTGCATGTGCCGGGCATATTCGGGGCTTGCCAGCAGTTTGTCGATCAGATGTTCGCGTTTCTTCGGTTTCGCGTCGGCCAGAAACTGCCGCGCGTCGACAGCGGTGGGAATCGATCCGGTCAGATCGAGAAAAATTCGCCGCAAAAACTCCTCGTCTGAACAGACGGGGGCAGCCAGCTTGTCGTAGTCGGCAGTCTGCAGGGCGACAAGCCGGTCGATCATCACCGGCAATGGCTCTTCGGCTCGCGCGGAAGTAGCCGCAAACGAAAGAGCCACCATGTAAAACAGGATCTGTCCGAATGCTGCCTTTTGGCAGCGGTCTGGCAGACCCCACCCTAACGAACTGAGCTCCATGAGGAATTCACCTCTCCTGGTGCTTTTTATGCAAGTGGCATTGCCATGATGACGGTGGGCCGCAATTCGGTGCTGGGTTGCGAGGCGCTGTGGGGAGGGAAACAGAAACAGGTAGGCATATCTTTATCGGTTATTGTTACGAATCGCGATAAGGGAGTCAAGCTTTCTCGCGTGACAAGATGAGGCCAGTCATGTTTTGCGTTTCATCTTGAATCAGGCGATTTAGGCCCACGGGGCATGTCTCGCGAGTCCGATGAATCCTTGCAGGATCGCAATTCATCGCAACACCCATTGGATGCGGCTGATGTCTAAGAAGCGCAATTCATTGGCGCGGTGGACCACAGGCTCGCTCACGGCAATCTCGCTTCTGACTGTTGCCATCGGACTGGCGCGCGCCCTGACTTCCTCGAGTTCGCCCATCTTTGCCGAAATCGCGATTGAGCCGCAGGCGCTCAAGGCGGCTTCCGGGTTGGAACCGGATTACGATTTCGACGTTTCAAGAGAGGCCAATTTTATCACTGGGCCGATCGTCCTCGAGGCGGCACTCAAGCGGCCTGAGGTGGCCCGCCTCGAAACCGTAAAGCAACTCGGCGCGCATGTCGTGGTACGGCTTGGTCAGAGAATTCGGGTTGAGTTTCCGACAACAAATGTTCTGCGGATCATCGATTCAGGCGAGCGCACATTTGAATCGGTAACTTTGGTCAATGGCATTGCCGAGGCATACATCGACGAAGTCACGGCTGAGACGGCCCGTCTGCGCGCCGAACGCATCAGCCTTCTTGAACGAGCGCGACGTGACGCCGAGCATCGACTCGTTGAAAAACGCGATGCGATCCGGCGATTCAAGAAGCTTCTGGAAACAACTGAGTCTGGGGCCGGTCCCGACGAGAATCGCGCTGGCGATCAGGTGCTCGACTGGAAGCAGGATCTCGCGAAGCTGAAAATCGCCATTGAACAGGGAGAGGAAATGGTTGCCCGGATCACGGCAGAATTGCCGCAACTTCAAAACGCGGCCCGCGTCAGCGGAGTCGAACTTCGTCGCCGCGCCGAACTGTGATCGCGCAGTTGATTGTCGTTCTGTAGCAGTGCCTTCAAATTCAATTGCGCATTGGAGGAACTCGAGGCCGCCGAATGGCGACGGACCGGTGGTCGGCAACTTGCCAAGTTCGAATTTCGCGAGAATCGTTTTTATCAGACCCTAAAACCAGTCGCGACGAGTCGGCGCCTTTTTCACTGCATTGGGGTTCCGGTCGGGCGACGGGCCGGGCTGCACCCCGTCAAGATTCGAGGGAATAACCGGCAGACGCATACCCGAGTTATTCATGTTCCCCTTTCCTTTGGACATCAGAGAAGTTAGTGTGGAACTCATGAACTCTGTTTATTCTGTATCACGTAAGGAAGACGCCATGTTGATCAACGGCTTGGGGAAAAAAATCAGCGCCATTTCCGCTCCGACCTCTTTTGAACAAATTGCCCGCGGAACAACGAGCACCAACCAGGCCGGTGTCGTGAAGCCGCAGCCGCAGAATCGCGGCGCGAAGGCCGCCCGCAGATCGCGGCAGCGGGGTAAAAAGGGTTAGGCTTGTGTTGAAAAGGGCGTCTTCAATCACTGTCGCTGGCCCGGTTCGTTTTCCATTTCTCGCCGAAGACCTGCTTGATCGTGTCCACTTGCAGGGGCAATCACCGCCCGACAGTCGCCCAGTTTGCGACTGTGTCTAAAACCGCGGCTCGGTCCATCAGGAACAATCGGAGCCGAATGTCGGAGTCCTCCGGCCCATTCGCTGAGATGGAAGCCGGCATCGAGCGATTGGCCAAAGATTCACAAGTGTTGCAGGGCGTGACTTTGCCCCCCTTGAAGTTACGGCTTTTGCCATTATGACTCGGCATCGTCGAAGTCGAGCGTCCTTCGCGTCGCGCCTTTTAGGCGGCACGAGCGAGTCGGGGTGCGAGTAATCGTTCCGAGCGGCAGGTTTGTTCGCGCAGTGTCGTCAGTTGACGCTCTCGTCATGCGGCACCACATTGTGCGTGATGCTACAGAATAGCGGGGCCCTTGACGTCGATTCCCTTGAGCATCATTTTAAGCTGTTCGACGTTAGGCGAGACTTCGAAGGCCGTGGCGCGGCTGACATATTCGTTGGTAACGAAGTAATACAGGCTGTCGTTGAACATCTGCATTCCTTCCTCTTTGCCAATGCGCATGGCGTCGAAGAGCTTCTCGTCTTTCTCTTCGTGGATCAGCTTGCGGATTGTGGGGTTGAGAATCATCACCTCGATGATGGGAACTCGCTTGGGAGTGTCGCGAATCGTGGGGAGCAGCTTCTGGGCGACAATTGCCTTGAGATTGAAACCCATGCTGCTTCGCAGTGCAGAGTGCATCTCACGGGGAAACAGATCGAGAATACGGCCGATCGTCGAAGGGGCGCTTGAGGCGTGGATTGTCCCGAACACCAAGTGTCCCGTTTCGGCGGCATGCATGGCAGTTTCGAACGTTTCCATATCTCGCATTTCGCCCACGAGCATAATATCGGGATCTTCGCGGACGGCATGCTTCATGGCAATTTTGAAGTCCTTCACGTCAACGCCGACTTCGCGCTGGTTGATGAGCGCCTTGTCTTCGGTGTATACGAATTCGATCGGGTCTTCGACCGTGATGATATGGCAGTATTCGCGTTCGTTGACGAATTGGAGCATTGAGGCGATCGTGGTCGATTTGCCCGAGCCGGTGACGCCCGCGAGGATGATGATCCCTTGGTCGTCGCTGGCGATCTCGCCCATGATCTCGGGAAGTCCCAAGCCTTCAAAGGTCGGAATGCTTGTGTTGACGCGACGCGCGACGAGGCTCAACCGGCCG
>JAYTRB010000204.1:0-14069 GCA_043746425.1 Planctomycetia bacterium | reverse complement strand
AGGAACGCAGCGTTTGTGAAATCGTCAACACCGCAGTTATATACCCCGCCCGGGGTTTTCGGCCCATCATCCAATTCCACGTCGTGGTTTCCATCAGCGAGTCGGCCAGGCATGAAACCTGGCACAATCCCGGAAAGCACTGCAAATGCTTCAGGAAACATGCCTGCGTATGTCCCCCGGGGCGAGTCGACCACAGCGGGTCGAGCCGGCTCATCAGAATCAAACATCCCTCTGGACGCAATGTCGCCAGGAGATGCGCCGTCGCCCGCAATGCCCGATGACCAAACAAATCGCAACCGTATTCGGGAAGGTCGCGGGCCAATACCACATTGAAGTGCTGTTCAGGAAACGGTACTGATATCGACGCCTGGCAGCAGGCATAGCTCAAATGTGTGGCCGCCTTCTGGGCGCAGGCCACGCTTTCGAGTTTTTCGTCGATTCCCGAAGCCTCGATCGACAGTTCATCCAGAAAGCGAGTCAGTTCGCCGCGGCCGCAGCCTGCGTCCAGCACTTTCGACCCGACCGTAATTTTGCCGATGCGCACCAGATGCCGCAACATGCGCTTGGGAAGTCCCGGTTCTGTGAATGCGGGATAATCGGTGGGACGAAACGAATGCAGCCAGTCCATGATTGTCGCATCCCTGCGTCGTAGCGGAGCCCTGGGCCCGGAACAATCCGATTGCGATCGCCCAATAAAGAGAGAGAAATTGAAATGTCCTGAAGCCCGCCGCGCGGCAGTGTATGCCGATCGGCAGAAATCGTCAATTGCGACTTAATGGAAAGCGCCGCAGCCGGGCGCACAGGGACTGCACATGTCGTGCACAGGCACACTTTCAATGAACCGCTGCGGCGCCACACACCCGCGGCTCGTGTCGCGCAGCGAGCAAATCGTGGCAGGCGAATAACAGTAAGTCGACGGGTGTGTCACAGTCGCTCAAGAGATGCCGGCAGCCACGCCCCCGCGACCCACAAGCCACCGCACAACAGGCCGAAAAACAACGGCCGCTTGAATTTTCGGGTCAACGGCTTTCACATTAAGCCGAACAGCACGACTGCCCCCGTCGTTCCGAGGACGATCGCCAGCAAACATGGAAAAAAACTTCGGTACGCGTACTGACGCTCGAAGAATGCCTGATCGTGTTTTGTCGCGGTAATCACACATCCACGCGTTCTCTTCTGCTGCCGCTCCTCCCCCGTTGAACCGCGTGCATAGGCCGAACGTGCATTGAGCATTCATGCATGAGGAAAGGGAATTCACGCGAGCGGTTTTCCGCATGAATCGCAGAAACTCGCTCCCGGGTCGTTCAGATGGCCGCACGCGGGGCAGGACGCATTAAGACTCACGCCGCATTTCCGGCAGAACCTGGCATCGGAATCGTTCGGTTGGCCGCACTTTGAGCATTGCAATACTGAGCCACCGCCCCTCAGTCCCTCGCCTATGGCGGTCGCCATAGATCGGACACCGGGCTGCGTCCCTTCGACCAGATAGTTGAAGGTGTCTTTCGCTACGGGAGCCGTCTCGCCAGCCATATAGCGGAACATCGATCCCATGAAGGCGTATTTAGAGATTCCCATTCCCAAGGCGCCCAGAGGCAGGCCGACGAAAGCGCACCAGAAATATCGAGGCGGCTGAAATGTACCAAAGGAGGCGAAGAAGCTGCCAATGCCAGCAATTGTGAAAATCAGGCCAACGCCGGCCAGCAGGGGGCCAACGACCCGCAGAATGCCCCTGGTATTCGATTGGCCGGGATTCAGTTTGTCTTCGTCGTTCATTTGATTGGTCCTCACATGAAGTTCGCTGCATTCTGTCCGTTCTTGACGAAAAACGTCTAAACGCAGCAGATTTTCGCTTTTTGCCGAAGCAGACAGCAGCAATCAGATCTCGCTTGGTTCCATTCGGCTGTCAGATGTTCTTCGCCGCCCGTCAAGACCGCTTCTCCGGGTGTGATCCTTCCCGGCCTGCGATTTTCAGGTGAAAGCTGTGAACATCGATGCTGAAAACACTTGGCGTCTCTGTCTTGTTATATTATGGAGGGCCCCTCATTTTCATGTTAAAACGAAGATAAGAGTGCTGCAAGCAGCATCTGGCGTGTGGCGCAGATTTTGCGAATATGCGAATAACGGAATCGCGTAGGCAACGTGTGTCGTACATAGTTATTAATCGTGCGCTGGCTGGATCATGAGCCGCGGCTTGCAAAACGAACATGTCGTATATTTCGTAAAGGAGCTTGCATTTGTGAACACCGATAGCCGAAACTATGCGATCAGTCCGGGAATTACTGACGAACCCCTTAATCCCCGATGAACCCGGCGTCGCAAGCGATTTGGCAACTTGTGGATGTATTCTCGAGCGCGCTGGCGCGGATTCAAACGGCACGGCAATGAAGCCGTACCAAATTCGTTGCCCTGTCGAGTTCAGGGTCAACACGAGTTTCGAACGGTGTCCGTGGCTGATTGCCGGCGACGCAGGCCCGTTGGGCGCCGACGGAATGGGTTAACCTATGGCAGCCCGTCTTGGTACAAGAGCGAAACCAACAATGCGTTCTCTTTCTTCATACGCAAAAGCGTGCCGGCGGCGCCTGGCGCCAATACTGGTGTCCGTTTTCGTTGCGCTCCCATTTGTTGCTATCGTGCTTCGATTGATTGAACTCGAAACAGCGTGCTGGAGTCCGGAGTTGACGGACATCTCATACGCAGAGTTTCGGGAATTAGGCGGCAGCCAATTGCTTGTGGATCCAGCGGGGGGCTGAATCCATTAGTTGGACGAATTGCGATGGACGTCACAATTTTCTCAGAGTAAAGATCTCGGACGAGGGTTGCGTATCCATCATCAAGGGTATTCACCAAAAGGCCGCGGTGTTCGCCGTGGCGAATGCAAAGCACGCTCTTGGGACACCCTGGCCAGAGCCTCCAGACGGCGCGACTAACTATTTATCGTCGCCGTGGCGGGATATTACGTATCCTTCGTGGTGGCCGCGGGGAGGATATCTCTCGCGAAAGTATGAAGGACGACTGCTTTTTGAATTTGAAACGAGCGCACGCGGCTGGGAATGGGAATACAACGCTCGTGATGGCGAACTATTCGTTTTGGAGTGGTCTGCACAGTATCGACAGCCCCTGACGACGAACCAATCTAAGGTAACCAACCCGCGTTTCTCAGAGTGAGGCCCGCATCCACTGGTACAGTGTCTTGCGGCTGATGCCGAGTGCCGCGGCGGCGCGGGTTTTATTTCCATCGGCGTCGAGCAGGGCGCGGTGGGCACGTTCGTAGCGGGATGCGGTCGGCGGCCGCGACGACATCGCCGGTACGCCGGCGGTGGCCGGCTCGGGCGGGGGGCTAATCTGACGATCGGCGCATTTTTCTGGTTCGGGATGAAAGTGCCTTCCCTCGAGGTGCGGGCCTTCTTCGAGAAACGCCGCCTGATGGATCACGTGCTGCAACTCGCGTACGTTTCCCGGCCAGGCGTGTTGCAGCAGCTTCTGGTAGAAGCGCGGCGACAAGCCAGTCAGGTCGCGGTTCACCTGAATTCGCAGTGCCGCCAGAATGGGCTCGACAAGCAAGCGGATGTCATCCGTCCGTGCCCGCAGCGGCGGAACGGCCAACGTCAGATTGTTCAGCCGGTAAAAGAGATCCGGGCGAAAACGTCCCTGCCGCACCAATTCGGAAAGTGGTTGATTCGTGGCGCTGATGATGCGGCAGTCGACCTCGAGCGGTGCTTCGCCTCCCACCCGCGTGACTTCGCGCTGCTGGATGGCCCGCAGCAACGCGACTTGGCCGCGCGGGCTGAGGTCGCCGACTTCGTCCAGAAACAAAGTCCCGCCGTCGGCCAGTTCGAACTTGCCCAACCGGCGGTGCTCGGCGCCCGTAAACGCGCCCTTTTCGTGACCGAACAGCTCGCTTTCGAGAAGCGACTCGGGAATCGCCCCGCAATTGAGAGTGACGAGCGGACCATGCCGCCGCCGGCTCAAACGGTGAATCTGGGTGGCGACGAGTTCCTTTCCAGTGCCCGATTCCCCCTGAATGCAAACATTCAGATCATACAGCGCTGCCCGTTCCAAGAGCAGATAGAGATCGCGCATCGCCGGGCTGGCTCCGATGAGGGGGCCCAGACCCGACCGGTCGGGCTGGCTCCTCGTCACGCGTACACCCTTAAACCTTCGAACGGCGGCGCCGACCGCCTGCTCGACTGGCAGTCGCGAAAAGACCGACCCTCCGACAAAGCCATCGAACGTGTCGTGCCGCAAAAGCATTTCAAGATCGTCGGGCGTTGTGATTGGGCCCCCAAAGGCCAGGCACGGCAGATCGGGACGTATGCTGCCGACTGCCAGAGCCACATCATTCAACAGGCGAATCGCCCGTTCAACCCGGTCACGCCGCTCGACAATGTCGTCCAATTCGCGCGTCAGCCCCAGTGACACAATGAGGCCGTCGATCGGTGCTTCGGCGAAGCGCTGTGCCACGCGGGGGTCGGCCCCCACGAAGGCGAGCACCGTCATGCCCCGCGCCCGCGCCTCGGCCAGCAATTCGATTTCGGCTTCGACTGTGCTGCCGCATTCTTCAAATATGCGGCGCAGATTTCCGTCGAGCAATGTCATTGACGGATAATTGACGATGCCCGATATGCCTTGCGATTGTAGAAAGTCGAGCCGTTCTGCGACGGGGCACGTCGGATCGGCGGTCATCAGCCCCACCAGGATGGGCACATCGCGCGCGGCCGGAAGCAATTGTTCGACAGCCAGTCGGCTCGCCGCGTCATTGCCATTTCGAAACGGAAGAAAAGCGGCCAGCGTCGACACCCCCTGCTGTCGAAAATCGGCAGTGCTCAGGGCAATCAGGAAGTCGGCCCCGTTGGCTACGGCCAGTCGGGCCAACTGTCCCGTGTCGGCAATCATTCCGACGGATGGTGAATGAGCCGTCTGCTGCGCCCAAAAATGTAGAGGAGATTTCGTGACCATTCACCTTATTTGTTGCAATTGGGGATTTGCCGAAGCTCACATGCCCGTGTGTTACCTTGTTGTTACCAAACTGTTACAATCGTGTCTTAATAGTAACATGTCATCGCCAAATAGGAAACAACGCGGGACCGCCTCGTGCGAGCATTCGAGACCAATGTCAAATCAGAAAGACTCGCGAAATTTCTGCGAACCACCCTGCGTTTCCAGTTGCGACAGGCTGGCCGCCGGCTGCCGCGCAAAGGCTGCCAATATCGCCTAATCGTCTTGCACATCCAGTTTGCGCAAGTCATCATTGATTCGGCATAAGAAGTGCTGTATGTGAAAGCGACTCGTTTCCCAAAACTGAGGTTCATGCATGCTGTTGATTCCACGAACGGTGTGGTTTTTTGCGACTGGGTTGATCTGTACCGCCGCGTGGTTCGTTGCCACGCTCCCGCAGGGTCAGGCAGACGAGGCGACCGACGCCAGCCCCAGCGTCGTGAGCGAGGAATCTTTCTCGAAAGCGCAGATCGATTTTTTCGAGACGCAGGTGCAGCCGATTCTCAAGGCACGCTGCTTGAAGTGTCACGGGGGCGAAGCAAAAATTCGGGGCGGTTTGAAGTTGTCGAGCCGCGGGGCCGTTCTTCAAGGGGGCGACCAGGGCTCGGCCATCGACCTCGACAAGCCGCGCGAGAGCTTGCTGATTCAGGCGATTAACTATGATGGCCTGGAGATGCCCCCCAGCGGCAAGTTGCCAAAGGCTGAAGTTGATATTCTTACAAAATGGGTCGAGCAGAGATTGCCATGGACGCCAGGAGTCAAAGCCGAACCCGACGAAGAGAAGCCGCGAGAAGGCTCCCCGCAAGTCGATGCCGCCGCGCGAAATTACTGGGCATACCGGTCGCTGCAGTCGCCCAAAGTGCCGCGGGTGAAAGCCGCGAAATGGGTTCGTAACCCGATCGACGCCTTTCTGCTGGCGAAACTCGAAGCTGAGGGAATTTCTCCGGCGGATTCGGCCGATCGCGTGGCACTCATCCGTCGGGCTTACTATGACCTGATTGGATTGCCCCCCACGCCCGAAGAGGTCGATGCGTTTCTGTCGGACACGTCAGACGACGCCTATGAACAGGTCATCGAGCGGCTGCTGGCAAGTCCACAGTACGGCGAGAAATGGGGACGGCACTGGCTCGACCTGGTCCGTTTTGCTGAGACGCATGGTTATGAACGCGATCTGGTAAAACCCTTCGCGTGGAGATATCGCGATTACGTCATTGATTCGTTCAATCGCGACAAGCCGTACGATCAATTTTTACGAGAACAACTCGCCGGTGACGAGCTCGACGAGGTAACCGCTGAAACGCTTACCGCGACGGGATATTACCGGCTGGGGATATGGGATGACGAGCCAGCCGACCGGCTGCTGGCCAAATTCGACGTCTTCGATGGCATTGTCTCGACGACCGCACAGGTGGTGCTGGGCATGACCGTCGGCTGCGCCCGCTGCCACGATCACAAGAAAGACCCGATTCCGCAGCGCGACTATTACCGGCTGCTGGCGTTCTTTCGCGACATTACCGACATGAATCCTAAGAACACGCGGCTCGTGGCTACGCCCGAAGAGCGCGCCGCGCGCGAGCGACTCGTCCACGAAAAGCTGAAGCGCGAAGGGGCCGTACGTCAGCAACTGCTAGCCATCGAACAACGGCTGTCGCACCTGCTCGATGAATCGCAGGGAACCAAACCATTCCGTCGTCTCGGCTCAGACATCGTCGACCTGAAATATCGACTCTATCGCGATACGTGGCAGCGGCTCCCCGATTTTGACGTACTGAAGTTCGAAGCTGCCGACGAGCTGCCGCGCAACTTCCTGACCCTCGCGGCAGCGTCGCGGCAACAAGCGATCGGACTGGTCTTTGAAGGAAAACTTCAAGTGCCATCGGCGGGAGAATACGTTTTCTCGATTGAGGCGACCGAGGGGGTGCGGCTGACCATCGACGGTCGCGTCGTCTACAATCACCCCGAGCGTGACAGCCATAAGGGGGTCGGTCGCATCGCGCTGGCGGCGGGGCTGGTTGCTCTGCGACTCGAATACTTCAACTCGGACAAGCAGCCATTGCTAAAAGTCGAATGGGAAGGCCCCGGCCTTGCTCGCCGATCTTTGACTGACGAATCATCGGCTGCGGTCGAGACACGGCCGCTGGTGGCCGATTCGCGCGTTGTTCCCCAGGAATGGGGATACACGTCGTCGGTCCCGGCGAAGGACTGGACTCTACCTGGATTTGACGATTCGTCGTGGAAGCGCGGCCCCGGCGGGTTCGGCACACGGGGAACTCCCGGCGCGGTGGTGCACACCGTCTGGGATACCCAGAACCTCTGGTTGCGCAAGTCATTTCGGCTGGCCGAAGTTCCCGAGCTGATCGCAATCGACTTGCATCATGACGACGAAGTCGAGGTCTATTTGAATGGCCGGCTCGTCTATGAAGCGCAGGGCTACCTCATTGCCTACCAGCGAATCGTGCTGCCCCAAGAGGCGGTGCGGGCGCTGGTTTCGGGCGACAACGTGATTGCCGTACATTGCCATCAAACCACGGGCGGACAATACATCGACGTGGGATTGATTACGGCTTCAGAGCGCGACATCGTGCGGGCGCAGGTGCTGAAACAGGGTGACGATCTGCTGGGGCCCGGCACGATTGTCAAATACCAGAATTTGACGAAACAGCTGGAAGCGATTCAGAAGGAAGCGATTCCCGAGCCGGGAATTGAGATTATGGCCGTGGCCGAGCGCGGACGCGAAAAGACGCATGTGCTCATCCGTGGCAATGTGGGATCGCCAGGAGACGCTGTCGAACCAGGCTTTCCGCAGGTTCTTACCGAAGCTCTTCCGGTCGTTCATGAACGTTCGGGCACCGACGCCACGTCGGGCAGGCGTCGCGCGCTTGCCGAATGGCTTACGGCCCAGGACAACCCGGTCACGCCGCGCGTCATGGCCAACCGTTTGTGGCAGTTCCATTTCGGTCGTGGAATCGTACCGACCCCCAACGATTTCGGAAAACTTGGCGAACCGCCGACGCATCCGGAATTGCTGGACTGGCTGGCTGAAGAATTTGTTCGACGGGGCTGGCGGCTAAAGGAAATGCACAAGTTGATCATGCTGTCGAACGCGTATCAAATGTCTTCTGCGGCGACTCGTGCAGGGCTCGACCACGATCCCGACAATCGGTTTTACTGGCGATTCAACATGCGACGGCTGGCGGCCGAAGAGGTGCGTGATTCGATTCTCGCCGTCAGCGGTCGATTGAATCTCAAGGCAGGAGGTCCGGGTGTTTACCCGTCGATTCCCAAAGAGGTGATGGCGGGGCAATCGGTACCTGGCAGCGGCTGGGCGAATTCAACGCCTGAGAATGCCTCGCGCCGCAGTGTCTATGTTCACGTCAAACGGTCTTTGCTGGTGCCGATTCTCTCGCAGCATGATATGGCCGACACTGACTCCAGCTGTGCGGTGCGATTCACGACGACGGTACCGACACAGGCGCTGGGCATGCTCAACGGCGAATTCACGAACGAACAGGGCGAAAAGTTCGCCGAGCGGCTCGAGCGCGAGGCTCCAAACGATGTGGCGCGACAGATTGCCCGCGGCATCCGCTTGACCACGTCGCGCGCTCCGCGCGACGACGAAGTCAAACACGACGCCGCCTTCATTCGCAGACTACAAACTGAAACGGGAATGACAGCCCACAAAGTGCTGACGCAGTATTGTCTATTGCTCTTGAATGCAAATGAGTTTTTGTATTTGGATTAAAAGGTACCCGCCATCAGGCGGAATGCCTTCAGGCACACGCACGCTGCCCGAAAACAGGCATTTTGAGCAACTTTATCGAAATGGTTGAGAAAAACATGGCAAACACAGAATTGCAGAAAGACCCTCATGCCCAATTCTGCGGCCGCACGCGGCGCGAGTTTTTGTGGGAGACGGGTGCGGGCTTTGGCTCGGTGGCACTGACGGGCCTGCTGTCGCCCGACGGCTTTCTCGCCCGCCAGGCAGGGGCCGCCGAGGGCCAGAAGCACTTGACCAATCCCATGGCGCCGAAGCAGCCTCAATTTACCTGCAAGGCCAAAAGCGTCATTTTCCTCTTCATGTACGGCGGCCCCAGTCATGTCGACACGTTCGACTATAAGCCGCAGCTTTACCCCCTTGATGGGAAGACAATTGAAGTTAAGACTTTTGGACGCGGGGGGCATCGGAACCAGGGACGAATCGTCGGCCCCAAGTGGAAGTTTCAGCAGTACGGTCAGAGCGGTAAATGGGTTTCTGAGCTGTTTCCGAATCTGGCTCAGCGCGTCGACGACATGGCTTTCATTCATTCGATGTACGCCGAGTCGCCGATTCACGGTTCGGCCATGCTGATGATGAACTCGGGACGAATTCTTTCGGGGCATCCCTGCCTGGGGTCGTGGATCACTTACGGATTGGGAAGTGAAAACGAGAATCTCCCCGGATTTGTCGTCATGCTCGACAAGACGGGGGGCCCGATCAGCGGGCCGAAGAACTGGTCGAGCGGTTATATGCCGGCCGCCTATCAGGCGACGGTCATTCGGGCCGACGAAACGCCGATTCACAATCTTGCGCTCCCCGAGGGCACGACGCGGGCCGAACAGCGGCTGTTGCTCGACCACCTGCGTGATAAGAACCATGAGCACCTCGTTTCGCGGGCCGACAACAGTGAACTGGCAGCGCGCATCGCCAGCTACGAGCTGGCATACAAGATGCAGCAGCATGCACCTGAAGCCGTCGACTTTTCGCAAGAGACCGAAGCGACGCAGAAACTGTACGGTCTCGACCAGCCGCAGACGGCCGACTTTGGCCGAAAGTGTCTGCTGGCCCGGCGGCTGGTCGAACGGGGCGTGCGGTTCATTCAGATTTACTCGGGAGGTGCGCACAACGACGACAACTGGGATGCCCATACAGACATGGTCACGAATCATACCCGTCACGCCGGCAACACCGATTTGCCGATCGCCGGGTTGTTGGCCGATCTCAAAGCGCGGGGTCTGCTCAATGAGACGATCATCGTCTGGGGGGGCGAATTCGGCCGGCAGCCGACCGCAGAATACGCCAAGGGAACCGGCCGCGATCACAACGCCTACGGTTTCACCATGTGGATGGCCGGCGGCGGAATCAAGGGAGGCGTGAGCGTGGGTGCGACCGACGAACTGGGGGGCGCCGCCGTCACCGATCGGTTCCACGTCAAGAACCTGCACGCCACGGTTTTGCAGCAAATGGGGCTCGACCCCAACGGCCTCAGCTACTTCTACAATGGCCTCAACCAGAAACTGGTCGGCGTCGAAGGGGCTGAACCGATCGAGCAGCTGATTTGAACATTCTTCGCCGACCCCCAAGCCGGTGGGGGAATGCCCCTTCGACTGGCCGGCGCGAGCGGAGTCTCAAACGCCGAAGGCCGGAATCAGTACTCCTACCAGCAAATCATATGCGGCGTGGCTGCCGACGGTAATTCCAAAACCGCGGAGCACGAACAGCCCGGCAAAAAAGACTCCCGCGGTGGTGCGGAATACGAAACTGAAGAGCGTGAACTGATCGGCCGCAGGGCCGACGTAGTGCGCGACCGAAAACAAAACGCTCGTCGCCAAAACTGACAGCAGCACAGACATTCTCTGCGGAACCTGGATTGCGCGCAAAAGTGCGTAACTGATGGGAATCAGACACAGCCGAAAGAGAACCTCTTCGTAAACACCGGCGCCGATGAAGCTGATGACGCGCGGCACCGTGCCCGCTTGCGAAAGCAGAATCGCCTCGTCTGTCTGTTGCGTCAACTGCCCCAGATGCGATCGGAAGGCCAGATCCTGCAATTGTCCTAACACCACCAGGCAGGCGCCAAACAAGATGCTCTCGGCGAACATTCCAAAAAGCGTGGCGGCAGAGGGCTTCCATCGAAAGCGACCTTTGACATGCCAGGCCGCCAGGAGACCCACGACGACCAGGGGCAGCAGCAGAGGATTTTCGAACCCGGCCAGATTCAGCCCGGTACGCATCCAATAGTCGGCGCCATTGCGGGTGACATTGCTGGTGTCGTCTGCGACATGGCCCACGCCGATTTCGTAGGTGGCTAGAAGCGGCAAAAGGAACAGCAGGCAGTGCAGCGGTTGCCGGGCCAGTGCCCAGTAATCGTCGCGGGGTGTCTTCAAATGAGGGAGTGTGTTGTGCATGGTGCTCCGGCCCTGTGACGGGAGAGTCGTTTGATTTCATCCAGCGTCGCCGCAGTGAAGCGCCCCTCGGGATCGGCATGCATTCCCGCCAGGCCACGTTCCTCACCATCGAGTCGCAGACCGCGCTCTGCCGTCAGACTGCGATTGGTCGCGTGTTCGGTGAGGGGCGCTGCCGGCGGGGCTGGCGCCGAAAGGACGGCCTCTGCCATTGGTGTATCGGTTTCGGCCCCGGCTTCGGTCATCGCGATGCGCTGCGACAACTGGGTGACGAAATCGAGCGGCCATCTTCCCCATTCTGCCTCAGAGAGCAGCGTCAGTGCGACTCGGTTGAGCCGATTTCCGCCGCCTGTGGTGCTCGACGACTCGTCGTCAGGTTCTTTGAAACACAGTTGGACGAATCGGCCCGTCGCGGCGAGAATTGCCGAGCCAGGGAAGATGTCGCGCGCCAGCAGGGCTCGTGGAAATCCTCCCCCGTCGAGCCGTTCGTGGTGTTCTCCGGCCATCAGGGGCAGTTCGACAGGCGCTCCACGAATGGCCCCCAGAACGGCCGCTCCGATGGAGGGGTGATGCTTGTCGAGCCATTCGCTGCGGCGGGCGCGGCGCTGCTTTCCGATGGCAATGTTCGCGCCGGCATGCAGCAGGCCGACATCTTGAAACAGCGCGGCGAGCACCAGGTTTGGCAATCGTTTGCTCTGGCGGGGGTCATCGCGCAATGCCCACACGAGCACCCGCGCGGCAGCTAAACCTTCGACGAAGTTCGCCGGGCCAGTGTCACGCGACAGCGAAGCGATGAGCGTGGCCAGCGGCAACCCCGCGATCGGCATCAACCGGCTAAGCTGCGCGACGGCTTGCGCCTCGGCGAAAACTCGGCTGAAAAGAGGAAGGATCTCTCGATAATGGAAGCGTTCTTGCGCCAACAGTCGTCGGCCCCAATCGGCCACGATCGCCGTTTGCCTGGCGGTCGATTCGCACAAGGCGATCTGGGTAACGAGCGCATCAAGCAGTTCATTCGAGCGGCAGATCAAATCTGCCAGTGAAAGTTCAGTAATCTCTCGCGCCCGACTGGCTGCTGGAGATTCCTGAATCTCGTGAATCTGCTGAAGATAGGAAAGCAGCCTGAGACCGCGATCGCGAAGTGGCCCAGCGGCCGAGTGTCGCATCAGTTCGTGCCGCATTACCGCCCGAGATCGACGTTGCAAATCGCGTAATGGGAGGGGCAAGAGAGCCGTCGGGGGCTCAAGGTACTCAACCACTGCGACTCTCCGGAGATAACGGCCTGTTGAATACGGGGAAGGGTGCCTGGCAGCCGGGTGTTGTCTTTGGGCCTGTTCGACTGTCGCCGGCGCCAGCCCACATTTTCAAACAGGCGGTTTGAGGCGACAGCACGGCTCCGCCGACCGGCACACATTCGCCAGACGGAAAGTTCGGCGCGAGACGCTCGTTAATCGATATTCCTGGTGTGGAAATCGACTGCGCTCAGCCACCTCCTTGAGTGTGGCCCGCAGACAGCCTACAAGCGGTTCCTACGGCAACCTTGAGTCACTGACCGGCGTTGGTTTTATTAGACATAACTTCAAGCCTGTCAGATCGATATAATAGTTTACAGCAGGCGATTGCCCGGAAATGTCTCTTTAAATTCGATCGATATTCACTCGCCCCGATATTCACGCGCACTGAAACATGCACATTCGAGAACGGCCACCCTCATCTGCCTGGGAACAGATCCCGCTACCCGGCGCGCTACCCGGCGCGCTACGCGCCTCGATCTGGGCTTGGTTCAAGCCCCCGGGAGCGCCCGAAGGATTGATCGTGCGCATTCCTGAGGAGATGTTTCGCGATCCAGGGATTCGCCAGTTGCTGACCATGCGAACCGTGCTGGCAGCAGTCGGTGTCGACCCGCGATGGCTGGCCATCTGGTCGTTGTACGGCACCCCTTATGACGGACAGCTCGGATGCAATCCGGCACTCGATTTTCCGGTTCCGGAACCAGGGGCGGCAGCCGATCCGACGATCGGCATTTACCTCAACTCGGGGGCCATTGAAGCTGCCACGCCCGTTTCGGCGCCGGCTGTTCTGACGGTTTCGGCACCCGCGGTTGCCGCACCTGCCGGGTCGAGTAACGCAGATTCATCCGAAGTGTTTTCACGAATGGACACCGCCTGGACGGCTTCGATGTTCGTCGAGCAGCAGGTGGCCGGCATGGCGAAGCAAATTGCGGCCGCACTGCAACGAGTCAATTCCCTGAATCGGGATTTGTCTCCGGAAGAGTCGCGCTTCGGAGATCAGCAGGACAAACGCGAATGGCAGGAAGCCCGGCGGTGGATGCGCGACATTGCCGTGCGCCTTTCGCGAGTTCTTAAAGATCACCTTGTAGGAATGACGAGTGCCGCAGGAAAACGCACGGCATACGAAACCCTGTACAACAAATTTGTCGTCCCGCGCCAGCCATTTGAAGGGCTCGATCAGGCCGAACGGGAATTCGAACTCTATCGCAAGACAACGCAAACGCTATTGAACGCCATGACGGCCGCACACGCTTCGGCCATGCAAGATGGCGAGCGGCGGGCGCAGCAGATTCTCGCACGAATTTCTGCCAAATGCCGCGCGGCGCGCGCCAAGCGATAGCCCGGTTTTCGGGGGGCGAGTTTCAGCCCTCCATCTCACTCACTTGGGGGCGTTGAATGATCCACGGATTCCGATCCCCCGATGTGAATTTCAAAGGGGATCCACGCGACGCGTATCTGGTCGCCATCTTTCAGTTCGCACTCATCGGTGACGGCGGAATCATTTACGAACGTGCCGTTGTGGCTTCCTAGATCCTTAAGCCGCACCTGCTGATCGCGGTCGTCGACAATCAATTCACAGTGATGGCGGCTGACGAATCGGCTTGCAATCTGCAAATGACAGTC
>JAYTRB010000203.1:0-2616 GCA_043746425.1 Planctomycetia bacterium | reverse complement strand
GTTCGTTGTATCCAGCGGAACAAGAGTCTTCGCTTCAGGACTCGTCAGTACACTTCTGGCGGCCTCGGGGTCGAGGTAGATATTCGTTTCAGCCGCGGCCGTCACATCACCCCCCACGGATATCGCCCCTCCCAGGCAAATCAGACTGCCCAGAAGACTCAGGAAATCGGGAACCCGTTCACATGCGGCGGCGACATTGGTCAGCGGCCCCAAGGTTAATAACGTCACCTGATAGGGATGTGCCCGGATGATGTCGATGATCACTTTGGAGGATTCGTGCCGGTGATGCAGATCCGGGGCGATCGCCTTAAGATCTCCCAATCCGGTCGGGCCGTTAAGCGCCTCAAGTTGCGTTGCAAATGATGTACGCGGTTCAGTCGGGCAGGCGGCATCGGATGAACCGATGCGCGGCCATTTCGGCGGATCGACCTGGGCTACGATCGTATGCAGATTGCGGGTCGCAACCTTTCCTGAAACACTTCCTGCGGTGGCCGTCAGTGCCAGAAGATCGATTTGCGGATCGAGCATCGCGAGCACTGCCGCGACGGCATCGCCGATTCCCGGATCGAGATCGATAATCAACTTGCGCGCCACGAGAACTCCGTTGCTGGGCACGAAAAGACGGGCTGGAAGCGGGTGCCATGACGAAGGCATAGAACCAGACGTAACCCACTGACAGGATGGATATTATGCCCATCTCCCAAGCCGGTCAACCAGGAACGCATAAATCGCGGGGCAGAAGATCCACCAGCCATAAACCGCCAAGGCACTCGCCGTTGGACGGTATTTGGGCATTTCCCCAGTGTCAGCCGGAATTCGTGAACTTTCCTTTTCTCTCGGTCGTCTATAATTGGTAACATGGGGGCGGTCGGCCCTGCCATTCCAACGGACGGTGCCGCCGGCGGTTCTGCGCTTGTTTCAAAGGATTTTGACAATGGCCACGACCACAGACACGCACCTCCCCGACGCAAAGCATTATGTCGATTATGAGGAATATGTCGATTTCCAGTTGGAGAAAACCCGCTCCAATATCAAGCTCACCGACATCTTCACCACGCTGACAACCGTGGCGGTCGCCGTAATCGGCTACCTTTTGCTGTTCGTCATCTTCGACCAGTGGATTCTCGACGGTGGATTCGGATACGCCGCGCGGATAATTCTTCTCAGCCTGTTGGGTTCGGCGGTTCTGGGAATGCTGATGTGGCGTGTTGTCTGGCCGTTGATGCGCCGGGTTCATCCATTGTATGCAGCGCGTGTCATCGAAAAATCCGACGCAAACCTGAAGAGCAACCTGGTGAATTTCGTCGATGTGCGAGAGGCGAATTCGCAGTCGGCCCCGGGCGTGCTCAAATCGATGCAGAAGCGCGCAGCGGTCGAACTTTCGCATATCGACGTCGACGAAGCGGTCGACCGGCGGCCGCTGCTGCGTGTCGCCTATGTGCTGCTGGCAATCGTCGTTGTTTCGGCAGTTTACATTCTTGTCTCTCCCAAAGACCCTTTTGCGTCGGTTCGACGTGCGTTGCTGCCGACCTCTGCCATTGAAGTCGCCACTGAAACGACGATTACCGATGTCGCACCCGGCGACCAGAACGTGCCGGCACGCGCCAGCCTGACAATCGAAGCCGACGTTCGAGGGAAAGATGCCGACCAGGCGCAGATCGTGTACACCACTGCCGACCACAAATATGTCGACCAGCCTGTCGAAATGCAGCGCGTCGAAAAAGGGCTGCCGCGGTTTCGGGGAGTGCTGAACGGCGAGAACGGCCATGGTTTGCTGCAGAGTCTGAAATACCGGATAGCGGCTGGCGACGCGCGCACGCACGACTTCACTGTCAATGTGATTCAACCCCCGAGCGCGCGAGTCGATGAGGTGCATTACGTTTTTCCGACGTACATGGAGCTGGAAGACAAGACGACGCCCGGCGGTCTGATTGACGGCTGGGAGGGGGCTGTGGTCAACTTGAAAGCTACCACGAACATGCCAGTCAAGTGGGCCAGCGTTGTTATGACCGATAGTGAAGACGCTCGTGCCAAAGGTGAAGAAATCTCGCTGAAAGTGACTGATGGCGCCAAGCTGTCGGGATCCTGGAAACTCGAATTTCGCTCAGACGGCACCGCACCCCGGTTTTATCACATCCAGGTGGCCACTGAGAAAAACGAAACCGATCCCGACCCCACCCAATTCTCGCTTCGCATTCGTCCCGACCAGCGCCCCGACGTCGCCCTTCTGGCTCCCACCCGCAGCGATCTCGACATGCCAGCCAATGGCATCATCCCGCTTCACATTCAGGCCACTGATCCCGATTTCAAATTGCGGTCGTTGACCCTCAAAGCCGAACGCGGCGGCGAGGCATTCCCCGATAAGAAGCTATTTGAAGACCAGCATTTCGATCAGACGTTTCGCGGAAACTACGACTTTCGCCTCGAAGAACTGCGGCTTAGCGCCGGCGAGACGATCCAGTTCTGGATCGAGGCCAAAGACAACAAGCAGCCGACCGCCAATCGGGCGAACACGCCGCGCATCAATGTGCATATCGGCAAGCCTGCCACCGCGCAGGAAGTGCAGGAGCAACTTGCGAGCGAAAAGCGTGAGCAGAACCAGCTTGCGCGCGGGGA
>JAYTRB010000202.1:0-3542 GCA_043746425.1 Planctomycetia bacterium | reverse complement strand
AGCTGCATATATTGAGGCTCGGCATCGATAAAGACCGGCCAAGCCCCGACGTATCGTATCGCATTGACAGGAGCGACAAAGGTTAGAGTGGGAACCAGTACTTCGTCGTCGGGCTGCACACCAGCCGTCAGAAGGGCAATGTGCAGTGCCGCCGTTCCGTTGCAGGTCGCGATGCCGAAGTCGGCACCGACGTAATTCGCGACCATGGTCTCGAAACTGTCGACGAATGGCCCGACCGAAGAAACCCATTTGCTATCCAGGCACTCTTTGACATATCGCCACTCATTCCCCTCGATCTGGGGAACGCAAAGAGGAATGACATTATCTGCCGGAGGCACGCCCGCATCACAGCAGGCAGATGCCGCGGCAATATCATCGAAAATTCCTTTTCTCGAGTCCGCCAGGAGTCTTTGGTAGTCGAGCATGCTCCCAATGCTCATCCAGTATTCATGAATCGGAAAACTGACGACCTTCAATCCCTCGCTCACGAGCTGCCGGATCAATTCTGACATGCACTGCAGACTTCCCGCTGAAAGCCGCCCGCAGATCTCTTGTGACAGCAGGTAAATTCCAGCATTGACGAAACATCCCGGCCGGTCCTGGTCACGAATCGACTGCACGCAGACTCCGTCGGTATCGACGACCTCGCGGGCACTGTCGGGGTCGCGCGCCTGAACTGCCATCGTCAAGTCGGCACGGTGTTCGCGGTGGTACTCAAGCATTGCGCCATAATCGACTCGCGTCAGTATATCGCCGCTCACAATCAGCAACGGCAGACCGCTCGCCCCCAGAGAATTTACCCCTCCTGGATGTTCGCTCTGGCGATCATGCAAATACTGCAGCTTGACTCCAAGCCGGCTTCCGTCGCCGAAATGCTGTTCGATTGTCGGCTCGCCCCTGGCTGAACAGACGCAAACCTGACGGATGCCGACGTTACGCAGATGTCCGATGATCAGTTCGAGCAGAGGGCGGTTGCCCACGGGAATCATCGGCTTCAGAAGGCTGCCGGCACGGCTTCGAGTGCCACCCGTACCCGTCAAGATGGCCGCGCGAACTGGCAAAATGGAATTCGGCACAAGCTGATGAATGGTGGCCAGTCCGGTGACGCAATCCTTGTCGTCCAGAAGAGGAATCTGCTGGAGTGAGAACTCTCGCATCAACTCCAGTAATTCTTCTTTGGATGTCCCTGCCCGGGCGGTGACTGGAACGGCCGCTGACTTAGTGGCGAGCAGGTTTACCAAGTCTGCACTCAGATCTGTTCCCGCCAGAATGGCGCGGCGGATGTCGCCATCCGTAATGACTCCTTGAAGCCGCCGGCGGTCGTCGACGACGAGCGCAATCCCGCGGCTCGAGGCGTCGATTACCTCCATGGTATGACGGATCGAATCACTCGCTGCGACCAGAGGCAACTGGCTCGCCGACAAATCGGCGTTGGTTCGTGTCGCGACCGCAGCATAACTCATCGCGTGAGAGATTGAACCGGCAGCCATCAATGTCGGGCACTCCTTCCGAATGCAGAAGCAAAATGTGGCAAGGCGGCTGACTTTGCCGCCAAAGGCCTGGCCGGAACGCCGGCCACGATTTGTCCGTCGGCAATGGAGCCGAGAACTGCTGCACCCATTCCCACGACCACGCCATTTCCGATCTGCACATGATCGCGAACGCGACTGCCCAGCCCGATGAAACTTCCCTCGCCCACCGTCGTGCCGCCACCGATGGCAGCCCCGGGGCCGACGTGGGTAAAACTGCCAATATGAACATGGTGTTCGACGATTGCGCCGGTGTTCACAATGCAATGATCACCAATCACCGCGCCGCAATTGACGATGGCTCCCGCGAGGATGACCACGCCGCGCCCAAGAACGGCCGAAGGCGAAACGCTGGCCCCAGCGTGAATGATTCTCTCCCAACACACGGCGTGTCGGTCGTAACGCTCGACGATTTTCTGTCGCACCACAGAACCCGGGCGGGCGCCGATGCCCAGTACGAACCGTTTGGCAGTGGCCCACTGGAAACTGCATTCGTCGTCGCCCAGGTACGAAACTCGCAGACTGTCGGTCGCAAATGCACTGAGCCGCACATCGACAAAGCCAGCGATTTGCCATAAGTCGGATCGGGAGAACGCCGCGTCGATGACGACTTGGGCGTGCTCTCCTCCACCAATGACGATGATATCCACCGGGCTATTCATCGGGGGCCCCCTGTCCAGCGCTTTCGCGGCGGCCGAGGCGGCGTCCAGAAGTGCAGAACTTCGACGATCATGCGACCGCTTTGCCCGTCGCCGAAAGGTGACGGCCTGCCTTTGAGTCGCGTGCGAAATGTCGAAGTCAGAATCGTGCGCAGAGCCCGCATTATCGAATCGGCCTCGGGGTGCGAGTCTATGACATTTTCACCCCGGAGGCGACCTTTTTGCCGGTCACCCACATTAACCGCCGGCAAACCCAGCATGGGGGCTTCGATGAGGGCGCTGGAAGTGTTTCCCAGCATCGCATCCGCCAGCTTCATCAGCCCCCAATAACGGCGTTCTCCAAGCGCTTCAACGGCAACTCGGCCTGGACACGCTCCGGCCGACAAGAGTGCCGCGCGGATGGGCTCATTGCCAGGATCAGAATTGGGAAGCGTAATGACGTAAGTGGCCTCAATGGCGTCCATCGCAGCGCAAACCGCCTTGGCTTCACAGGAAGGCTCATCACTACTCAGCGTCGCAGGATGAACCGTGACGAGAACCACAGGCGGCCGTAACGTAATGCCGAGGTGCTCTTCCAATTCCTCCCTTTGCGCCAGATCAGAGCGGTGCAGGTTGTCCAGGCCCGGTGCTCCAACGACATGTACGCTTGCCGGGTCTTCTCCCATGGCAATGACACGTCGTGCGTGGTCCATATGACTGACGAGATGCAGGTGGCTCAACTTGGTGATCGCATGACGTAATACGTTGTCGATGGCGCCTTCTGTTTCTTCACCGCCGTGGATGTGGACAATTGGGACGCGTGCCAGTGTCGCCGCCAGAGCCGCACCGGCGGTCTCAAACCGGTCGCCTGCCAGTACGAGTGCGTCGGGGTTCTGCCTTTCCAAGACATCGCCCAGCATTTTCACGACGCTCGCTGTCTGCGTTTGACACGATGTGGGCTCGTCTTCTGGAATCCAGCACAACTCTTTGGCGATGGTAAAACCCTGTTCGGCGATCAGCCGTCGTGTCGAACCGAAGCGTTTGCAGCAGTGCATTCCACCCACGATCAATTGCAAATCAAACTCTGGATCTTCTGCCAGTAATCTGCAGGTGCTCTGTAGAATGCCCCAGTCCTGGCGGCCAGTTGTCAGAACGGCAATTGAGCGCTTCACGAAGCATCCTTCCACACCGTGTGGCGCAACTCCCACGTCCCGTTTGCTTCCTTCCACAGGTGCGGCGAGCGATATTTGTTGGCCAGCACGAAAAAATAATCGCGGTCAACGGTCGGTTGCGCCACCTCAGCCGAGGCCACTGGAAACTGTTTGGATGGAAGGCTGATGTATCGAAAGATCTCCTCGGCAAACCGTTCGGGAAA
>JAYTRB010000201.1:0-6295 GCA_043746425.1 Planctomycetia bacterium | reverse complement strand
TGCTCGAAGGTCAAGTTGATTGCCGCCTGCTGGCAGACTGGCAAAGTGACGGTCGAAGGCAATGCCGGGATGCATCTGGGGGCCGAAATGCGCGGGGGCGATGTCGTCGTCCACGGTTCGGCAGGCGATTGGGCGGGCGCTGAAATGAAAGGGGGGCGAATTCACATTCACGGCAACACGGGGAATTGTGCGGGAGCTGTGTATCGCGGCGGACGCCGGGGAATGACCGGCGGCGAGATTTTTGTCGACGGCGACGCCGGCAGCGAGCTGGGGCATATCCTTCGCCGCGGGCTGATTGCCGTAAGAGGCAATGCCGGCGATGGAATGGGATTCAATATGCTGGCCGGTTCAATTCTGGTGTTCGGCTCGACGGGGATTCGCCCCGGCGCGGGAATGCGGCGCGGGACGATCTGTTTGTTGGGAACTGAGCCAGCCCCACCCCTGCTGCCCACGTTCAGATTCTCGTGTCAGTATCGTCCTGAGTTTCTGAAGGTGTATCTGCTGCATCTTCGCCGCCACGGATTTACCGTTCCTGAGGAGTGCATGAGGGCGGCCTATCGCCGGTACAACGGCGATTTTCTCGAACTGGGCAAGGGAGAAATTCTCGTGCGACTTCCCGATGACTGACATTCTCAACATTGCCGCGACGCTTCAAGAGACAGCCCGGCGATATCCGGCGCAGCCGGCTGTTGTCTGCCCCGGTGGTCGCGACCGCTTCGGACGCCCACTTTCTGCGCCAATCTCGTTCGCCGAGCTTGATCGCGAAAGTGATTCGCTGGCTTGCGGCTTGCGGGGGCTGGGGGTCGGCCCGGGACGGCGTCTCGTGCTGATGGTGAGACCGGGCGTCGAATTCATCGCCTTGACGTACGCGCTATTCAAAGTCGGGGCGGTCGTGGTGCTGATTGATCCGGGGATGGGTCCGCAGCGTGTCTTTCGTTGCCTCGATCAAGTCGAGCCCGAAGGCTTCGTCGCCGTTCCACCGGTGCAGGCCCTGCGCATGCTTACATTCTGGCGGTTTCCTCAGGCGCGATTTAACGTGACTGTGGGAAAGCGTTGGTTTTGGGGCGGGGCGACGTATGAGTCGCTGGTCGCGGCGGGGGCTGGCGCCCCCGGCTTGCCATTTGAGATTGCGGCAACGAAGCGCACCGACCCGGCGGCGATTATTTTCACAAGCGGCAGCACAGGGCAGGCCAAGGGTGTCGTCTATGAACATGGCATGTTCGCTTCTCAAGTCGCGGCCCTGCGCGATTACTACGCGATTGAGCCCGGCGGCGCCGATCTACCGGGCCTGCCGCTGTTTGCTCTCTTCAATGCCGCAATGGGGGTCACAACGGTCGTTCCCGAAATGGATCCGTCGCGTCCCGCGCAGGTCGATCCTGAAAAAATCGTTTTGGCGATTCGCGATCAGAGAGTGACGCAGGGATTCGGTTCGCCTGCAATCTGGAACCGTGTTGGCCGATATTGCGAGGCGAACGGCATTACTTTTCCGAATCTGCGGCGTGTGTTTTCGGCGGGAGCCCCAGTACCGGTTGACGTATTGACGCGCATGAAAGCCACGCTGGTCGCCGCGGGAGCCGAAATGCACACCCCGTATGGCGCGACCGAGGCGCTTCCCGTGTCGTCGATTACGGCGACTGAAGTCATCACCCGCACCGCAGAGAAGACGCGGCAGGGGGCGGGGACGTGCGTGGGACGGCCGTTCCCGACGATTCGCCTGAAAATCATTGCGATCGTTGACGGGCCGCTTCGCTCGTTGGGCGATGCTTGCGAATTGCCCGCGGGGCAAATCGGCGAAATTATCGTCCAGGGAGAGGTTGTCACCCGCGAATATTTCCGGCAGGCCGTAGCGACGAGCGCGGCGAAGGTTCCCGACGGCGATCGGTTCTGGCATCGCATGGGTGATGTGGGCTATCTTGACGAAACCGGCTCGCTCTGGTTCTGCGGTCGCAAATCTCAGATTGTCGAAACAGCCGAAGGGCTGATGTTCACCGATCGTGTCGAACCGATCTTCAACGCGCATCCGCAAGTGGTGCGGTGCGCCCTGGTTGGCGTGGGCGAGAAACCACGGCAAGTACCGATAATTGTCGTCGAAGCCGAATCGCGCGCCGCGTCGGGCGCTTTGATTGACGAGTTGCGGAAAATGGCAATCTCCCATACCAACACCCGGCGAATCGAACGGTTCTTGATTTATCCCCGGTCTCTTCCCGTCGATGTTCGCCATAACACCAAAATCCATCGCGAACAACTGGCTGCATGGGCAGAAAAACAATGAAGCGCGCACTCGTCACCGGCGGTGGCGGATTTCTCGGGCTGTACATCGTCGAACAGCTTGTCGCCCGAGGTGTGTTTGTTCGTGTTCTCTGCCGCGGCAAGTACGCGCGGCTGAACGAATTGCAGGTCGAGTGCATTTCTGGCGATGTGCGTTACGCGGCGACAGTTGCCCGAGCCTGTCACGGCGTCGATACAGTCTTTCACGTCGCCGCCTCATCGGGAATCTGGGGTGCGTGGGACCATTACCACGGCATCAATACCGTGGGAACCCACAACGTCATCGCCGCCTGCCAGACGCAGAATGTGCCCCGGCTCGTTTACACCAGTTCTCCCAGCGTCGTCTATGACGGCCACGACCATCAACAGGCGAATGAGACGCTGCGCTATCCGGTGCGCTATCTCTGCCATTATCCGCACAGCAAAGCGCTGGCCGAGCGAGCTGTGCTCGAAGCCAATGGTGCCCACGATCTGACGACCGTGGCATTGCGGCCGCATTTGATCTGGGGGCCGCGCGACAATCATTTGATTCCGCGCCTCGTGGCTCGTGCGAAAGCTGGAACGTTGCGTCGGGTCGGGCGGGGAGACAATTTGATTTCGATGTCGTACGTCGAAAACGCCGCCCATGCGCACCTGCTGGCGGCCGACGGCCTCGCGCCCGGTTCGCCAGTCGCCGGACAAGCCTACTTCATCAACGAGCGTGAGCCGGTCAATCTCTGGGCCTGGATCAACGAACTGCTTGGGCTGGCAGGACTGCCGCCGGTGCAAAAGTCGATTTCACCCCGAACCGCATACGCCGCGGGTGCCGCCCTGGAGACAGTCTATAAGCTGCTGCACCTTCCCGGCGAACCACCGATGACGCGATTTCTCGCGCAGCAATTGAGCCGATCGCACTCGTACGACATCGGCAAGGCCACGCGTGACTTCGGCTACCAGCCGATCGTCTCGGTGGGCGAAGGTATGCGGCGGCTGGAACCGGAATTGAAACGGGCGGCTTTTCAAGGCTAGCATTGGATGCCTGCCTGCCGCAACCGACGGGGAACCGTGGCGAACCGATGCGGCCAGTTGGCACTGCCAATTTGACCCTGGGCCACCCCATCGACCCCTCTTCGATGCCGGGTAAGCGAGGCCGGCCGGCGTGTTGATCGCCGCCGCTTCGCCGTCAAAGTTTACGCCGTCGGCAAAGTCTGCCCGACCGGAAGTTTAGTCGCGTTAGATGGCCCGTCATAACCCGACCATCTGATACAGGCCGAACGACCCAGCCGAGAGAGAACCCGCGGCTCTCCCTTTGTTTGATGCGGTTTTACCGGGGGTGACGATTCTCGCTATGGGTTGCAGCGTAACGAAATCTTCGGCGGTAGCGATTTGAACTTCGGCCGAAAGATTTCGTGGCAACCCCGCCGTACCTTGGGGTGGTGAATCAGCCGTTGCTGCGTCGGCACGGTTTGGTCCCAGATGCGCTCTCGAAGTGACCGCCGGTGATAATCTTGTACCCCGCTCCTAAATTGCGCAGGCTGGCACTGCGCTTTCGTCTGACTGTGCTTTGTCTGGCTGCCGCTCTTGGCAGTGTGACGGGCTGTGCGCCGAAGTCTGGAATGGCCCCGATCATCGTCAGTGATGAGCAGATTTCACCCGATGCAATTGTGATCCCCGCGAATCTGGCGTGGGTTGATTCAGGAATCGACGTTGTCGCTGGTCAGCCGCTGACAATCGTCGGCAAAGGTCGCGTCGTCATCGGCAAGCTGAAGAAGGTTAAAGAGGATGCCGAGAACGAAGTCGGCCCGCGCGGAAGCTATTTTTACGGCAACACGCTGGCGGCAGAGCAGTTCCCGCTTCCGGCCGCCGGAACCGGCCCGGCGCCCTGCTTCTGCCTCATTGGACGGATCGGGAATGGGCCGGTCTTCTATGTCGGCGGCGAACGAAGCGCGATCGCCGAACAGACGGGCCGCCTCTACCTGGGAATCAACGATTACGACGTTTCGAAAAATGAGGGGCAATTCTACGCCGAAATTACCCGCCCCAGCGACGTGCAACCGGTTTCCTTCCGGCAGGAAGTTCCTCTCGCCGTCGAAGGGGGCGAGCCGCTGCCGAATTGTTCGGTCGTTGTGTTCTATATCGACGGCCTGCGGCCCGACGTTGTCGAAGAGATGGCCGCCATGGGACACATCCCCAACTTGCGCAAACACTTCGTCGACGGTGGAACGCACCTGACCAACGCCTTCACGGCCTTTCCGTCAGATACGATTACTTCGAACGGCACCATGTGGACGGGATGCTTTTCTGACCGTCACGGATTGAAGGGGCAGGTGCGATTCAGCCGCGCGCGGCTCAAATCAGACTCATTCCTCGAAACGCTGGGGCCCAGCCGCAGCCAGCGCCATCTGGGGCCCAAGGGGTTAGACAAATTCGTGCATGACACGCAGGCCGCCTCGGTCGGCCTGGTGCAAGGGGCCGCAGGCGAACGCGATTGGCGCGAGTCGCAAACCAGCGCCACCCCAGCGCTCTATGACTATATGCGGGCCCAGGGAGCAGACTGGGCTACCGGCATTCTTCCGATCATGACCGATATGCCACCCGCGTTGTGGACACGCAGCATGGCGCGCGTCCTGCCCTACATGCAGTCGCAGCAGGCCTGGAGATACATCGACGACGCCAATACCGATTTTGCGATTCGACATCTCCTCCGGCAGTATCGCCCTGCGACCATCATCTGGATGCCCGAAACCGATTCGGTCAGTCATAAGGAATGTCGCGGACAGTTCGGCAGCACGCGCCGCACGATCGCCCGCGCCGACCGCCTCGTGGGCGAAGTCGTGGCCGAGCTCGAAGCACAGAACCGGCTTGAATCGACCTACCTGATTCTTGTCAGCGATCATGGGCATCTCGGCGGACGAACAAGCCATCTGGCGCGCTTCGACCTGGCCGACGAATTCTTTTTCAACCCCCGGCAGATGACCCGCGATGGCCAGTGGGTCGGTGGGGGGCTGGGGCTTTCGGTGCGGCAGCACCGCTCGGCCAACTGGCATAAGGGAGACAAGAAGGGCCAATTCGTATTCATCGACGGCGACTCTGACGGCGCGGCCCGCATCTTTCTGCCTCGTGCCGATTACCAGTCTGCAAATTGGGACGGCCCCAACTCTGCCGCCGAGCTGCTCTCATACCGCATTTCTCGCCATCTGCCTCCTGTCAATCTGCCGGTGTCTCTCGCCAATGCCGTCGCCGCACATGACGACGGCACACCCGGCAATCCGATCGATCTGGTGCTCATGAAGATCGATGACGAGTCGATCCTCATTACCACCAGCGACCGCGGACAGGCGGTCATTCAGCGCCGCCAGAACGAGCAGGGCCGCTGGGAATATCGCTATTCACCGGTCGAAGAGGTAACGGTCGCGCCCGGCGGAGGCGTCGTGTGCCGCGAAGTCGTACGACCGAAGATCGACCCGCTGGGTTTGCTGAAACGGGTGCGAGTTTCGTTTCTCAAGAAGTTTCACGATGAACAAACGTGGCTGTGGGTAACCGCCACCAGCAGCTACCCCGATGCCGTGGTGACCCTCACGCGGCATATGCTCTGGCAGGACGTCATCAAGGTTCAAGAGAAGGAATATGCTCCGGATCTGGTGGTAACGGCCCGCCAGGGCTGGTTGTTCTCGACGCAGAATACTGCAGGTACGACGCACGGCTATCCTCTGGCTGAATCGGTTCGTGCGACTTGGTACGTGTCAGGACCGAATATTCGCCGCGGTGCCCGTGTCGAAGCCCCCTGCCGGCTCGCTGACCTGACACCCACGATTCTCGATTTGACCAGCACCAGCTATGAGCCCGACAAACTCGATGGGCAGGCCTTGCGAAACATCTTTGAAACCGGCGCGGTGCAAACGGCCGGCCACGGCGGCAACGACAAGGCTCTCGTGCGCGACCGGCCGATGTACTGGCAGGATTTCGACCTGCACGCCTGGCAGCCTCTCAATTACACGCCGTCTGCAGAGTATGAACACCTGCCGCTTTCGATCAACCAGCCGGGGAG
>JAYTRB010000200.1:0-12994 GCA_043746425.1 Planctomycetia bacterium | reverse complement strand
ACTGATGGTGTCGAGTGCCACGTATCGGCAATCGTCCCGCGTGACGCCCGCAATGCTTGAGAAAGATGCTCAGAACCGCTGGCTGGCGCGCGGTCCGCGGTTCCGAATCGATGCCGAATTGATTCGCGACTCGGCTCTCCGTATCAGCGGCTTATTCTCTCCCAAAGTAGGTGGGCCGAGCGTGTATCCACCCCAGCCGCCCGGCGTCTCGACGGAAGGCGCCTACGGCGGGTTGTCGTGGAACGTCAACACCGGTCCCGATCGCTATCGCCGCGGGATTTACACCTTTGCCAAACGAACGGCGCCGTACGCCATGCTCAATGCGTTCGATTCGCCCAGCGGAGAAGCATGTGTCGCCCGGCGGGAAGTTTCGAATACCCCCTTGCAGGCCCTGACGCTGATGAACGACACCGTCTTCTGGGAGGCGTCGCAGGCATTGGGCGCGATGCTTGCATCGCGACCCGGTTCGATCGACGAACGAATCGATTATCTCTTCCACCGCTGCCTCGTTCGCCCTCTCACCGCAAGCGAACACGAGTTGCTGGCTGAGTTTTTCAAGGTTCAGTTTGGCCGGCTGGAGCGAAAAGAGATCGACGTCGCGAAAATTGCGACGACCGGCGATGGCGACCCGCTCGAGCGCGCCGCCTGGACACTGCTGGCCCGCGCGATTTTGAATCTGGATGAAACGATTACAAAGAACTGATCTGTCAAACGGAAACTCATTCTCATGCGACTGCCCGCTGAACTGGCCCGCGATGTCACCCGCCGACATTTCTTTAACGATTGTGGTCTGGGCGTCGGCAAGATCGCCCTGGCGTCGCTCCTGACCGATGCACTCGGCCCCCGGCCAGTCGCTGCCGGAGCGCCGGCCGGCAATCTCATGGCCCCGCGACCGACGCACTTTGCTCCCAAAGCCAAGAGCGTTATACACCTCTTTATGGCCGGCGCTCCCAGCCATCTCGACCTGTTCGACTACAAGCCGGCCCTCGCCCGATTTGAAGGCAAGCCGATCCCTCCCGAAATCATTGCCGGTCAGCGGTACGCTTTCATTCGCTCCGACGCGGCAGCGCTTGGTCCGCGGTTTAAATTCAATAAACACGGGCAATGCAGCGCCGAGCTGGCCGACATCATGCCGCACCTGACAAAGGTGGTCGACGACATCTGCATCGTCAAATCGATGCACACCGATCAGTTCAATCACGCCCCGGCGCAGATCTTTTTCAATACGGGCTTCGCGCAGCCCGGTCGCCCCAGCATCGGCTCATGGGTGACCTACGGCATCGGCGCCGAGACGAACGATTTGCCCGCTTTTCTCGTCATGTCGACGGGCTCGGGAATCAGCGGCGGGGCGGCCAACTGGTCAAGTGGCTTTCTCCCCAGCGTGTATACCGGTGTCCGCCTGCGAAATCAGGGAGATCCGATTCTCGACGTATCGAGCCCGGCGGGAGTCGACACGCGACTCCAGAAAGACTCGTTTGATCTCATCGCCGCTCTCAATCGCCAGCAGTTCGAAGCCGAAGGCGACCCCGAAATCGCCACCCGCATTGCCTCGTACGAAATGGCAGCCCGTTTGCAGACCTCGGCCCCCGAGTTGATGGACTTGCGCAGCGAATCGAAGTCCACGCTCGAATTGTACGGCGTCGACCCAGCCAAACCGTCATTTGCCCGCGCGTGCCTTTTCGCGCGGCGAATGGTCGAACGCGGAGTGCGCTTCATCAACATTTACAATGAAGGCTGGGACGCGCACTCTGACCTTGTCGGCAACCATACCAACAACTGCAAGGCCACCGACCAGGGGGCCGCGGCCCTTATTACCGACCTCAAGCAGCATGGGCTGCTCGACGAAACGCTTGTTATTTGGGGTGGCGAATTCGGCCGCACGCCGATGATCGAATCGAATGCGGCGCTCGGCCGCAGCCTGGGGCGCGACCATCACCCGCAGGCCTTCACCATCTGGCTGGCCGGCGGCGGAATTAAGCCCGGCCTTTCGTACGGGGCGACCGACGAACTGGGTTTCAACGCGGTCGAGAACCGCGTGCATGTGCATGACATCCAGGCGACGATCTTGCACCTCCTGGGTCTCGATCACGAGCGCCTTACCTACCGTTACGCCGGCCGCGATTTTCGTCTTACCGATGTTCACGGCCGCGTGGTGCGCGATATTCTGGTTTAAGCCGCAGAGGGTGGGCGGCGGCCAATACCGCATATGATGCTCGACACAGCTCGCCCGCACGCCATTCAACGCTGCGCCGCGCCCCGTCGCCCGCCCGGCGCCAGTATTCGACCGCCGGGTCGCCAAGATCAGTTTGCAACGATCGCCTTAATTGCAGATTGCGGTCACTTCCGTTCACCGACAAAATGTGTAGGATTTATTTATCGTCACGAATGGCAGCATGCCAGAAATTTCAAATTCATTCCGCTGAAGGAGCGGCGCCGCTGGCCATGTCAAGTAAAAACCGAAACCGCGGGCATGGGGCTGGCGTGTGTCTCGATGCGTCGGCAGCGCGGCGTGAAGTCGAGCGTTTGATTGCCAAACGAGACTTCAAAGAGGCAGTCAAGCAAGCCAAGCTGTGCTTCCGCCTCGAAAGCTCACCCGATCATCACCGACTTCTGGAGCAGGCATATTTGCAGAGAGCCCAGGAGTTGCACCGCGGCGGTATGCCGACCGCCTCCGCTGAAGTCGCGGGGCATCTCCTCGAATTCACCGTCACCGACTCGACCGTTCTCGAGCAACTCATTTTATTGCTGCCGTCTGTCGGGCTGGCAGACAAGGCCCTGGCGCTCTCAGGCCGTCTGAATGCGCCCGAGTTGCAGTTAAGCCTGTCGCTCAAGGTGGCCGACCAGGCAGTGCTGCATCCCGAACGAGCCCCCGCCAGCAATCGCGAACTGCGCGAAGAGGCGCTGGCCGTGCGGCGATCCCTTGCGGCGCTCGACGCAGGTGACGAGCCCCAGGCGTTTGAGCTGCTGCGCCAAATTCCGCGCAGCTCGCCCCTGGCTGACTGGCGCTATTTCGTGCGCGGACTGGCAGCGTTTCGCCGAGGCGCGGCGGAAGACATCGCGGCCAACTGGGACCGTCTCGATCGCGACCGCGCGGCGTTTCGAATCGCGCGGGCGATTGGCGGCCTGGCGGCCAAGACTTCCGGCACGTCTGCCGAGTCTGGTGCCCGTTTGAATTTATCGGCGGTAGAAACACAGGTCTTCGGCGAACCGATTCTGCACCGGCTTGAGCAACTGCGTCAGGCAGTTACGCAGCGCCGGTGGCCTGATGTGCTGCGCGCGCTGAGTCCGTTGAGCGCCAGTCTGCGGCGCATCGATATCCGGCTGGCCGAGCGGCTGACCGTAGTGCTTCTTGATTCGCTCTTCAATGAATTGAAAGACCTGGAGTGGGAGCAGTCGCAGCGACTGGTTAATGAATTCACAAGGGCAGCACAGCCACTTCCTCTGGACCCGCGCTGGAATCGCTTGCGGGCCATGAACTGCGAGTTCCGACGCGATTGCACTATCGATGACCTGGAAGAGAATTGGCAAAGCTACATCACTGATCTGGGGACAGTAGCGCAACTGAAGGACGAAGACAGGCCGCGCGTTCAGGCGCTGGTTCACCGGCACTTGGCCGAAGTCTTCGCGTTAGAGGCCGAACCCAGCCTGGACTGGATGTTTGACCATGATGAAGACCCCGAGTTAGCGCGCGATCTGCGGCGTGAAGCGGTTCTTGAGCTGGAAAAGAGCCTGCGGCTCGATTCTGAGCGCCTTGAGACTTATCAGCTTCTGATCGATTTTCACCAAACCTGGAAGGAGCTCGATTTGGCCGCTGCCGCCGCCGGCCGGCTCATCGAAAAATTCCCCACTGACGTCGATACGCTAAGCTTCCTCGCGAAATACTATTCCAATGCCAACGAGCCCGAAAAGGCGATTCCCTTGATCGATCGGGCCTGTAGCTTACGCCCTCTTGATGAATCGCTCGGGTTTCGCGCAATCAGTTTGCGGCAATCATCGGCTCGGCAGCATGCTCTGGCCGGGAGATGGGAAGAAGGCCGGGCCGATTTCGCCTGCGTGGCAGCCTCAGCCGCGATGAAGACGAACCCCGTCTCATTGCTGGGGCGGATGGCGGCCTTCGAGCTAAAGGCTGGGGAGATGGCGCGCGCCGAGGAGTTGATTCAGGAAGCCAGGGCTCATTCGGACGACCCGGCTCTGCTCTGGCTCATCATGTCGATCGAAGCCGACCGTTATCATCTCCCACTCGCTTGCAAGTGGCGATTCTCCGGGCTTCTGAATTCGGCCATCTCAGGCAAAGTGCGCAGCGAGACGGCAGCAGAATTGGCCACACTGCTGGCAGCGTATGTGGTCGACGACATCAGATATGCCAGCCGCCCAGAGCATGTTGATGCTCTGCTTACCTACTTGAAGCGCGCCTCGCGCACCAAGTTTCGCCACGAAGACATGAAATCCGTTTGCCGTTTTCTACATGGGATTCCGGAAGCCCGTGCGCTCTATCAAAAGATGGTGAAACGGGGAATAAAGAGTTTTCCGACTTGCCCCTGGCTGTTAATGATGGACGCGGCCACTGAGATCGAAAAGGGACCAAGGCGGGCTAACATTCCGCGTCTTCTGAAGCAACTTGAGAAGGCCTTGGCATTGGCCGAATCGTCAACCGATCCGGACGCCCCGACTCTGGCCGAGACGATCCGGGAAAGCCTGACGATGGTGCGGAATTTCGCCCCCCCCGACCGAGGTTTTCCCTTCTTTGGAGGCGGCGGAAGAGGAAGAACTTCCTCGAGGGGAGCGCTCGATTTCATCGAATCCTACTTCGCGAATCCTGATGACTCCGAAGACTCGGATGAGTCGAGTGACAATTTCTTTTTCGGGCCCGGCCGCCCGCCTGCCGCCGGACCTCGACGACAACCTCGGTGACCCATCATGCTCGATCCGTTTGAAACACTGGGACTTCCCTCTGACGCCGGCGAGGCCGAAATCCGGCAACGGTATCTGGCGCTCGTCCGCGAGTTTCCGCCCGATCGGGCGCCCGAGCGGTTTGCCGCCGTTCGAGCGGCATACGACGAAGTGCGCGACCCAGTCCGGCGTCTCGAAAAGCAGCTCTTTTCGTTCGAGACCCACGATTCGATCGAGGCCCTGATTGCTGAATTGCGCTCCCGGCTGGGTGCCGCGCGACTCCCCGTCGAATCGTTGTTAGCGCTGGCGGAGTCGCCATGACTGACCCCTGCCAGGATGAGGAACTCATCGACCGGCTCCGGCAGTGGCTCACCGAGGTCCGCGAACAGGAACGCGCGCTTTTCTCTGATGTGGTCCCCGGTCATCAGCTCAGCGGTCATCAGCTCAGCGGTCATCAGCTCAGCGATCATGAGCGCAACGGCCAACCGCTCAATGGCGAACTGTCGCACAGCCAGTGCGAAGATCGTCGCGCGCTGCCGATGCGCCCTGCCACACAGGGTCTTGGCGTGTATCAGCTCGTCGAAGAATTCACAGCCCTGCGGCACGAACTGAAACTTCAGACGCGCAGTGCCCGCGGTCTTGAAGAACAGACCGAAACGGCGCTCGGCGGGCTCCGACAGGCGATCGATGCTTTTCAGTCGATTGAGGCAGACGAGGCCCAGGCCGTCTGGTCGGCAGGCAAAGAGTTGGCTTCGGCGCTGGCCGATCTTGACGAAGCGCTCGAACGTGGTCGAATGCAGCTTGAACGCATCGGCCACCGTTTAATCGAAGATCCACTCGCCGGCCTGGTAACAGGCCTCGATGCGCTTTTTTTGCGGCAGTCATGGATCCGCCGCTGGCTCATCGGCGACTATCACGAGCAGGTCTGCAATCTCGCGCAGCGGCAAAAGGCAGACGACCGCGCAGCACTCTTTGCTGCACTTCTCGAAGGCTACCGGTTGGTGCAGAATCGTCTGGCACGAGTGCTCGCCGATGTGGGCCTGGTGCGGATCACCACGGTCGGCAAGCCGGTTGATCCCAATCTCATGCTTGTCCTGGAGGTCGTGGAATCTGCGGACGTGCCGACCGGCGAAGTTGTCGAGGAAGTCCGACGGGGATATACATGGAACAATCGTGTGCTGCGGTGTGCTGAAGTGCGGGCCTCACGAGGGCTACCGGGGTAATGGCGACACCAGATAACGGCGAATTCAGGTAACGGCGAATTCGGGTAATGGCGAAATCGGGTTGCGGGCTCGTGATCGGCGCCGCTTTTAGTTTTGTTCGTGCGTTTTCGTTCTCCAAGTTCCTAATGACCAGTTGCAAGGTGATTTCATGGATGTGATTATCGGGATTGATCTCGGAACAACCAACAGCGAAGTAGCCGTGATTCGATCTGGCCAGCCCGTCGTTCTTGCCGACGACAATGGCCCCATTCTGCCATCGATCGTCGGCCTCGATTCAAAGGGGGAACTGCTGGTCGGCCACGCGGCCCGCAACCAGTTTGTGCTCGCCCCCGAACGCACCGTCCGTTCAATCAAACGCAAGATGGGTCAGGATGTGACGGTTTCGCTGGGCGAATCGGCATATACGCCGCAAGAAATCTCGGCCATGATTCTGCGGACACTCAAGCTGCGCGCCGAGAAAGCGTTGGGGCATCCGGTTTCGAAGGCCGTGATTACCGTTCCGGCGTTTTTTACCGAGGGGCAGCGTGACGCGACACGCGAGGCCGGAGAACTGGCCGGTCTCGAAGTCGTGCGAATCATCAACGAGCCCACTGCCGCTGTTCTTACCTACGATCCGCACCCGCCGGAAATGGAACGGCTGATGGTCTATGACCTGGGGGGCGGCACATTCGACGTGTCGATCGCCATGGTCGAAGACGGGGTCGTCGAGATTCTCTCGAGCCATGGCGATACACACCTGGGCGGAGATGACTTCGACCAGCGTCTGCTCGATTTCGTATGCGATCGGTTCCAGTCACAGCATGGCATTGACCTGCGGACGTCACTCATTGCCCGCTCGCGCCTGCTGCAGGCGGTCGAAGAGGCCAAAAAACGGTTGTCGTGCGAAGCGGTGGTCACCATCGAGCTGGAGTTCATCGCCGAAAAGAAAGGGGTGCCGCTCAACCTGAACCACGAGATCAGCCGGCCCGAGTACGAAGACTTGATCGAACCATTGCTGGCCAAGACCCTCAAATGCGTCGACCAGGCCCTTTCTGACGCGAATCTGCAGGCCCCGCAAATCGACAAAGTGCTGCTCGTTGGCGGAGCCACCCGCACGCCGCTGGTGCATCAGCTTTTGTCCGACCGGCTTGGCCGGCCCGTGCATTCTGAGATCGAGCCCGATCTGGCGGTCGCCATGGGAGCCGCCGTGCAGGGGGGGCTCATCGCCGGCATCGATGTCGGGCCCGTACTGGTCGACATTACGCCGCACACACTGGGAATCGAAGCGGTCGGCGAGCGCTTCGGCATGCCGTTCGACCGCAGTTTCTCACCGATCATCGAACGCAATACGGCTCTGCCGGCGACCCGTGCCGAGATCTATTCAACAGTCTACAATGGTCAAAAGGCGGCGCAGATCCGCGTGTTCCAGGGAGAGAACGAAGACACCCAGTTCGACACGCTGGTCGGGGAATTCACGATCGAGGGCCTGGCCGACGTACCGGCCCCCAACGAGATTCTCGTCCGGCTCGACCTCGATTTAAACGGCATTCTGCGAGTGACCGCGGTTGAAAGGGTCACGGGCCTGGCGCGCCACGTCGTCATCGATAGCATGATGGAACGCTTCCGGAAGCGCGAACGCGCAGGTGCCGTCGAACGGCTCGATAAATTCTTCGGAGAACCCGGCGAAGTGGCCCGCATCGAAGAATTTCCCGGCAATTTTGCCGCGCCGGCTGCAGCCGAGAAAGAGATTCTTGATCCGGCCCTGCGATCGGCTACGGAAGGCGCCGCAGCGCTCATGGCCAAAGCCCACGAGATGCTGGGGCATGCCAATCCCGAAGATGCCGCTGAGCTGCGGGCCATGATCGAAGATCTGAAATCGGCCGTCGCCCGGCAATCAGAAGAGGAGATCCGGCGGATCACCGCCGAAATCGAAGATCTGGTATTCTATCTTGATGAGCGTTAAGACTTCTTTGAGTATAGAAACACTTAATCCACTGCGCATGCGCTGTCCGACCTGTCGGGCCGAGCAGGAATGGTCTGCGACATGCCGGCGCTGCAAATGCGACCTCCTTCTGTTGCAGGCTGTTGCCGACCGATGGGCCGAAAGCCACAGGCATTGTCTGCTGGAACTGCACGCCGGTCGGGCGCATGCCGCTTTGCGGCATGCGCGTGACTGCGAACGGCTCTGTCCCGATGATCGTTCCCACCGTCTCGTCGCTGTTTGTTCTTTGATCGCGGGCGACTGGCCCGCTGCTCTGGCGCTGGCCGCAGATCGGGCCGACTTTGTCGATGCCCTGCCCACACGTGACTTGTGGCAACCCGATACAATTCCGCCGAGCTTGCCCGACCCCGCATTCCCCGAACTGAGCGCGCCACTTTCATACTTGATCGCGCCCAGCCCCGCCGACAGCCCGTATGAAAGCTATTGCGACGGCACGATGTTCTGGGCCGATCATGAATAATCTGACCTGTGCCCCGCTTCCGCAGGGCGACAGCAGGGGCGCATCACTCGCGGCTTAACCAAAGTGCTCACGCCGAATGATTCACGTTTGGGAATCGATTTTCTGGCAAGCATCGAGGGGAGAGGAATTGAGCGGCGCGGTGAAAGCAACAAATTACCCGGGACCGGCACGATGCCGCCCCGCGGAAATCCGAAATCGCCTGGATTTCGCTCTCCCAGAGGGGCGGTGTCTGCGTTCGTCTCGCCCGAGAACCCAAGTCGATGACTCCCGTTCCACGCTGGCGAAATCGAACCCACTTTGAGTCATCCAGCTTAACCGCGACCCGGCACCACTCCGCCGCACGCCCAACTTTAAGATAGAGTCCTTCGTCAACCTGGCAGCCCGATCGTCGACGATTCTTTGGTTTCCGTTGATCTTGGTTGGGGGAAGGAGACCCGGCGGGTAAACTGGTAGAAGGCGAAGATCGCCTGCCGGCGCGACAAGCGCCTTCGACGATTCATCCCGCCTATCCACCTGCACGCCACGCTGAGAGAAGTGCAGACTGGGCGAGAAAGTTGTTGTTGAATTTAGAGAGGGATGACAATTGTCAGCTTTGAAATTGGATGCGAACACGATCGTGGTCGGTCTCTTCGTTCTCGCCTTGCAGGCACGCGCCGCGCTGCCGGCCGATGACTCTGCGGGCGAAATCAACTATGACCGTCAGATTCGACCAATCTTGTCGAACGCCTGTTACAAATGCCACGGGCCTGACGGCGAAGAACGCGAAGCCGGACTGCGACTCGACATGCGGGACGAGGCGCTGAAACCAGCCGACTCGGGAAGCCGCGCGATCGTCCCCGGCAAACCCGAAGCAAGCCGCCTCATTCAACGGATCCTCGCGACCGAAGCCGGCGAGATAATGCCCCCGCCTGACACGAACAAGAAACTTTCGGATGCCGAAAAGGAGCTGCTCCGGAAATGGATTGCTCAAGGGGCCAAATATGATGAACATTGGTCGTTCGTCGTACCCCGCCGGCCGATTGTCCCCCAGGTCGGGAATTCGCGTTGGGCGAAGAACGCCATCGACCGCTTCGTTCTTGCGCGGCTCGAATCTGCCGGTTTGGCGCCGGCTCCCCAGGCCGACAAGACGACTCTCATTCGCCGTGTGACCCTCGATTTGACGGGCTTGCCCCCGACCCTCGCCGAAATCGACTCCTTTCTGGCCGACAAGAATGAAGACGCCTATGAAAAGCTCATCGATCGGCTTCTGAATTCGCCGCATCATGGCGAGCGCATGGCTGTCGACTGGCTCGATGCGGCACGGTATGCCGACACACATGGATATCACATCGACAGCGGACGCGACATGACGCGCTGGCGCGAATGGGTTATTGAATCGTTCAACCGCAACAAGCCGTTTGATCAGTTCACGATCGAGCAGCTTGCCGGAGATCTGCTTCCGCAGGCAACGCTCGAGCAGCAGATCGCCAGCGGCTTCAATCGCAATCATATGATTAATTTCGAGGGGGGAGCAATTCCTGAGGAATATCATGCCGCGTACATCATCGACCGGGTGAACACCACCGGCGCCGTGTGGCTGGGGCTGACGGTCGGCTGTGCGCAGTGCCACGACCATAAATTCGACCCCATTGCACAGAAAGACTTTTACCGGCTGTTCGCGTTCTTTCATAACGTCCCCGAGAACGGACTGGACGGCTCGAAAGGAAACGCAGCCCCGCTGGTCAAGGTTCCAGACCCTCAGCAGCAGCAGAAGCTCGACGAGATCGCCGCCGACGTGCGAAAGAAAATGCAGCAACTCGCCTCGTCGTGGCCTGCGGTCGATGCGGCCCAGACTGAATGGGAAAAATCGGCTCTCGCCCAAAGCGTCGTCGAGTGGACCGTTCTCGACCCGGTTGAATACCGTTCGAGCGGAGGAGCGACACTCAAAAAACTCGACGACTCGTCATTGCTGGCCGCGGGAGAAAACCCGGCAACCGAGACCTACAGCGTCATCGCCTGGGCAAACCTGAAAGACATCACCGGACTGCGGCTCGAAGCATTGCCAGACGACAGCTTCACTGCAAAAGGACCTGGCCGTTCCGTCAATGGAAACTTCGTACTGACGAACGTGAAGCTGTCGGTCGGCCCGGCAACCGAAGGCGTCGCGGCCCAACCGATTTCCTTCAAAACGGCCTCGGCAGACTTTAATCAGCCAGATTTTCCGGTGGCAAACGCCATCGACGGAAATCCCAAGTCGGGCTGGGCCATCTTTCCCGAGGTGGGCAGGGCGCATACGGCCGTGTTCGAGCTTGAACGCCCCATAGACCGCGAAGCGCAGCTTGAGATTGCGATCGAATTCCAATCGCAGTTTGGTCAGCACCAGTGCGGCAGGTTTCGGCTTGCGATTACCAATGCGAAGAATCCACACGCGCGGCAGGGGCTTCCCGACGAGGTCGTCAGGCTTCTCGCGGTCGTGGCAGAAAGGCGAACCGATTCACAGCGCGCTGAAATCCGGACGTATTATCGCAGCCAGGTTTCGGTCGATGGCCGCGGGCTTTTAGAGCAGATCGCCACATTGCGCCGCGAACAGGCCGAGCTCGACAAAATCATACCCACCGCGATGGTGATGCAGGAAATGGCCGTGCCGCGCGATACGTTCATGCTCATCCGCGGTCAGTACGATAAAAAGGGAGAGAAAGTGATTCCCGGCGTACCCGAGCACATCGCCGCTTTTCCGAAGGAAGCGCCGCGCAACCGGCTGGGTCTGGCCCAATGGCTTGTCAGCCCGGCCCAGCCACTGACCGCGCGTGTCGTCGCCAACCGTTACTGGCAGATGTTTTTCGGTACGGGGCTGGTAAAAACGTCTGACGACTTTGGCTCGCAGGGCGAATTGCCAAGCCATCCTGAGTTGCTGGACTGGCTGGCCGTAGAGTTCATGTCGGGCTCGGATGCGCGGCCGCTGGCCTCGGGCTCGGCCGCTCTTCGCTCTGCCGCTGCTCCGACTCCCACTCTACGAAAAGAGAGCGAACAGGGGAGGTGGGACATTCGCGCCCTGTTGCGGCTGATTGTCACTTCTGCGACGTATCGCCAGTCATCGGTCGGAACGCCTGAACTCTATTCCAAAGACCCCGAAAATCGGCTGCTGGCCCGTGGTCCGCGATTTCGTTTGCAGGCCGAGTTCATTCGTGATCAGGCACTGGCGATCAGTGGACTGCTCAATCGCAAAATTGGCGGGCAAAGTGTTTCGCCCTATCAGCCGCCAGGCTTGTGGGAGGAACTGATGTCGCGGGCCGACGGAGCAAACTGGTCGGCCCAAACCTACGTGCAAAGTCACGGTGCAGATCTCTACCGCCGGACGATGTACACCTTCTGGAAACGAACGTGTCCGCCGCCGACGCTGGCGACGTTCGACGCTCCCGACCGTGAGACTTGCACCACCCGCCGGGCACGGACGAATACACCGCTGCAGGCATTGATCTTGCTCAACGACCCGACGTACGTCGAAGCATCGCGAAAACTGGCAGAGCGAATGCTGACTGAGGGGGGCAAAACGCCCGACGAACGAGTGGCCTTCGCCTTTCGACTCGCGCTGGCGCGCCAGCCTCGCGCCAGCGAATTGGTCGTGCTTCGCAAGCTGCTCGACAAACAACTTACGACCTATCAGAGCGACCCTGCGGCAGCACTCAAACTGTTGTCGGTCGGCGAATCGTCGCGCGATGAAAAGCTTGCCGTCGTCGAATTAGCCGCCTGGACAACAATCGCCAGTGTCATTCTCAATCTTGATGAGACAGTGACGAAAGGATAATTGAGAATGGGCCACCCTGCTGTGATTTTTGCACGGGAAAGATCAGCTTCCCACTGCGGATACGAATTACCCTCGATAATCGGTGTGAGATCTAATGATGATTCCTTCTCGTCAGGTTGAAAAGTTGCTCACGCGCCGGCAGTTGTTGGGGCGTACGGCCACCGGCATCGGCACGGCGGCCCTCGCCTCGTTGCTGAATCCGCAATTGTTTTCGGCTTCTACCCCTTCCGTAAGATCTTCTGGCGTTCCTGGCGTGGTCTTAGAGCCGCATTTCGCCCCCACGGCCAAGCGCGTAATTTACCTTTTCATGTCTGGCGGCCCGTCGCACATCGATTTGTTCGATTACAAGCCGCGACTCACAGAACTGCACGGCACAGAGTTGCCGGCCGAGATTCGCATGGGGCAACGCGTCACTGGCATGACGTCGGGGCAGAAGTCGTTTCCGTGCGTGTCATCACTCTTCAAGTTTGCGCAGCACGGCAAATCGGGGACGTGGGTCAGCGAACTTTTGCCCCGGACGGCGACCATCGTCGATGACATCGCCGTCATCAAATCGGTCAACACCGAGGCGATCAACCATGACCCGGCGACAACATTCATCCAGACCGGTTCACAGCAGCCGGGGCGCCCCAGTTTCGGCGCGTGGCTGAGTTACG